>JAHFOI010000003.1:0-34802 GCA_023266895.1 Candidatus Woesearchaeota archaeon | reverse complement strand
ACCGCATTGGTCTTCAAGAATATGTGTTGGCAGGAAGTTCCATACTTCTCGGAGGAATAGTGTATGTTTTCTTCCTTCATTTACTTAAGGTTATCACATTTTCTGAGCTCAATAAACTTCTACATCAGGTGATTCGCAAATGAATTCTTCACAGAAGCCTTCATCGGTGACTTCAGTTATTATCATAAACAAAGAATACCCAACACCTGGAGGAAGATGTACATTTATTCAGGCACTCCAAAAAGGTTTTACGAACAAATACACTTGTACAGTTATCTCCAAAAGAACAACTCCCAATGCCATAACTTTGTTTCACTTGTTTGGACGCATTTCGTTTTATATTGAAACTTTTGGCAAACTTATTTTACTGCCACGCCCTGCGTGCATACTTGGCGTTGGACTGAGCTCTTGGGCAGGCATGCTGTACGCGCGACTTCAAAACATACCTGCCATCTATAATTTATCAGATACCAACACAGTGCTACAGCCTCAAGGTATTCGCGCAAAAGTTGGCAAGCTGTTTACACAGCTATTCGAGTACAGTGCGCTGCACTTGGCAAACACCATAACGGTTCCCTCAGCATATGCTGGAAAGCAAGTTATTGCACAGTATCCTTTTGTGAAACCCAAAGTTCTTGTCATTCCTGAAGCACCTCTTCCTTGTTTGACAAAGCGAAAACCAGTAAAAAATCGCATACTCCTGCCATGGCTGTCAGAACGAAAAAACGCAAGTCTATTCATTAAGACAATACCAGAACTGCTCGCGCAAACTGATGCACATCTTCTTTTACCAGGAAATATTCAAAAACTTACCGTCGCACAACAAAAAATAATTCATGAGGCCCAAGAAAAGAAAAGAGTGCTTCTCGCAAAAGAAACAACAACTGCAGACGCAAGAAAAAGATTCATAACAGCAGACTTGTTTGTGTACATACCTCCTAAAGAAGCGCACAGTTATCACTTACTTGAAGCTCTCGAAGTAGGCCTACCATGCATCATAAGTCCTGTAGGCTGGCTTAAAGAAGAATTCGGAATGTATTCGCTCATGCTTGAAGCCTGTACAACTGCAGAGATTATCAAAAAAATTAAGTATTATTTTGCGCACAAAAAAGAAGTCAGTAAAGAATACGAAAAAAAACGAAACAAAATTCTTTCAAAATACAACTATCCTGCCATGATTAAAGCATATGAAAAACTGGTGAAGAAGACATGATGATTTGCAACAAAATTGCACGTGCAGGCTGCCTATTCTTTTTGAGCATAGGTGGAACACACCTGCTTAAGTGGTGGCATAGAAAACAAGCAATTATTCTTTTGTATCATGGCATAAGCTCTGCAAAAGCACATCTCGCTCCAGAATTATTTGAAAAACAACTCCAGTACCTGAAAAAACAGTACACGATAATTAGTCTAGAACAGTTTATGAATTGCCAGCAGTCAGCAACTGCATTCCCGTGCAATAGTTTGATCATCACGTTTGATGATGGATATCACAACAACTATACGCACGCATTTCCTCTCCTCACAAAACAAAACATTCCTGCAAGCATTTTTCTCACCACTGCATTAATTAGTACAAGAAAACTGCTCTGGTTTGATGAATACCATTTGCATGCAGAGAATCTTTTACATACCAGAGGCTACGTGACGCTTTCATTACGAGGAAGAACTCATACACTTCGCACACAAGCACACCTAGATGAATTCAAAGAAGAACTAAAAACCGCAACCAGAAAACAAGTTCGTGCAGTAATAGATCAGCTTGCGCATGCAACCAAAAAAAATTCTGACAAAACCTTTGTGCAAAACCATCGCATGCTTACTCATGCACAAATCAAACACATGACCGCACACCACATCAGCTGTTACCCTCATGGACACACGCATGCAATACTTGCCACGCTTTCTGACAAACAGCTTGCGCAGGAAATTCTCAAAAGTCTTGCTTTTGCCCAAAAAAATAAACTTGACACAAGTTGTTATGCATATGCAAATGGCCGAATAAAGGATTTTGATGACCGTGCTACAACACTTCTTGCAAAAAACGGGGTACGCATAGCACTCACCACTATTCCTGGGTGGAATGCTCTTGACACAGAACCCTACGCAATAAAAAGAATAAGCATGGGCAAGACCGAAGACTGGAATTCGTTTTTGATACGCATGCACTTCGGGCTATTTTTGTAAGATGAACCTCCTCTCACTACTGCATTACTTTGTATGCATTTCTAAAACAAAGAATATTTTTTGGTACAAAAATCTCGTCTGAAACTGATATCAATTGATATCAGCAGGGCAAAGAAGATGTAGTGCAAACTGAGTGTGGATGTTCAAGTTATTGTTGCTTGCAAACATACAACGTAAAATTCGCGTTCAACACACGTAATGAAGGACTAATCTTTCCTTGAGAAAAACGCGCAAATATACTGAAATGCTCGCGTTTTGATTTGACAAGCTCAGCATACACCACGCGCAAACCATTTTTTTCAAGTAATTGCTTGCCTTCCTGAGGTGTATAAAACCTGTCAATAGGTTGACGTACGTGAACCGCAATCTTTTTACGCAAACCAATAGCATGAAGCATGCGCGCGGTATGGAAAAAAACCATTTGCTTGCTCAGGTTCAAACTCGCATACACACTATTAGGAATGGTCAAAATTGCAAGACCCTCTTTTTTGAGTACACGACTTATTTCATGAACTCCTTTTTCAGGATGCACTAAGTGTTCAATAACCCCCAAACAAGTCACGAAATCAAACGTGCCTGTTTTAAAAGGCAAGTCATGCAAGTCAGCAACAAAAAGCTTAGCTTCGTTCAGCACTTTTGCAGCAGCATCCTTAGCACCTTCGCAAAAATCAACACCATACAGTTTCATACCTTTGCCTTCAAGTTCTCGCAGGAAAAAACCCCTGCCAAAACCTAAGTCAACCAGTGATTGGTCTTTTTTAGGCTGCAATAATTCAACAACATGCTTGTAGTAAGGACTGCCACCTTGCAAAAAATCAGTGCCTGAAAAAATCTGCGCAAACCCTTGCTTAGCATTCTTAGTAGCTTGATCAAAATTCTTTAATTGCACATACCCAAAGTTTTTTACCATGCGTTATTCAGCAACACACATCGGTTACTGTTTCACTTTAAGATTTTTTTCAAACTCAGCCTTGCTCAATCAGGCACACATTCTTTCTTGGCAGCACGAATCACTTTTCTCAACAACAAAAGCCACCAGGGCATATACGTGAACACTGGGTGAGCTTGTCCGAACTGCTTCTTAAATCTTATGATTCTGCCAATCTCTCCACCCTCCTTAAACACGCCATCAACACCAACATTCATATCCACAAAATCAACTCTGTCATTGAGATTTTCAGACAGTGTCTTAATAATTAGCGGGCCAGGCGCCAAGGAGTAAAAGTCATCCAGTGTAGCGGCCTTGGTGTAAAGCGCATACTTTTTGGCAATGCACACAACTACTCCAGAAATAAGCTTGTTCTCAACAAAACCTCCATACAACAAACAATGCACGTTATTTTCTGCAAACAACGCATCATACATACGTAGGCGTGTGGCAGGATTAAGCCTGATTGACTTGCGTTCCAGCAAGGTATTATGAATATCATTCAAAGCATGCCAGCCTGCAATATCATCAATCTTTCGTACCGTGATGCCCTCTTTCAGTGCCTTCTTGATATTGCAACGCGCACTTTTTTCAATACTCACGTTTTTTGTATCAATTAATTGAGTA
The DNA here is from genome assembly GCA_023266895.1 of Candidatus Woesearchaeota archaeon. Taxonomy (GTDB): domain Archaea; phylum Nanobdellota; class Nanobdellia; order Woesearchaeales; family ARS49; genus JAHFOI01. Next base: position 31,060 of record JAHFOI010000003.1, on the reverse strand, counting down.
AAACCCTGCTCGCACAAGCCCAAGTAATCAACAGACTCAAGCAAGGAAATCATGAACACATATCCTTTTGATTTGCAAAACACCACGAATTCTAAAAGACTTGCCTTATCAACATTAGGAAATAGCATGCGTGCAAGCTTGAAAGGACCGAACCTTGTGAGGTAAAACAGGTATTTATGATGATTTGAGCTCTCAAAAAAGTGATAGTCTAATTCTTGTATTTCAGAAAATATGGTGAGCTGATACGGGTGCAACTGATTCTTATTCCACTCATTCTTATCAATGGGACGAGCAAGTTCAGGCATGTTCTTTATTTCAGAAGCACAACCTATAAAAGGCTTGCTTCAGATTTTATGTTCATGCGCTTGGAAGTTATTTAAAGTGATTTTTGAGGCAGAGATTTAAAAATAAGGAATGTTTAGTTGACACATGAAAGTTGCAATATTGTTTGAAGCACTTGTAAACAGAGGGGGTGGAGAACGAGTTGCCCTCACTCAGGCATTACATTACAACGCAGATATTTACACTGCAGCATACAATCCTGAACAAACCTTTCCTGAATTTAAGAAAATGAATGTGCACGTCATCATGTCATCCAATATTCGGGGAATGAATCACTTTCGCGTGAGACACGCATTTTTACGCTTGAACCTTCAAAACTATGACCTCATCATTGGTCATCATAATTCAACTCTTGAAGCTGCCAGAAAAAACCATCCCTTTTTGTGGTACTGCCACGCACCAAGCAGGTGGTCTCATGATTTATACAAAGAAGAACTCTCCAGAAAAAGTGTGTTAATGAAAATTCCTTTCATGATTGTTTGTACATATTGTCGTTGGCGTGATGCAAAAAACATACGACACGTGGACGCAATAACAGTGAATAGTTATAATGTGAAAAAAAGATTGCAGCAGTACTACCCTCTTAATCCTGCAGTCATTCACCCGCCAATAGATATTCATAGATTTAAATGGATTTCACAAAAAGACTTTTACTTGAGCACTGCACGCTTAGATCCCATAAAAAGAGTTGACCTCATTGTTGATGCATTCAAGCTTTTGCCTGATAAAAAAATCATTATTGCAAGCAGTGGACCTGAAGAACAGAAACTAAAAAAACTTGCAGAAGGATATACAAATATTGTTTTTTTCGGTCGCGATACTGATGAACAACGCGCAGAATTATATGGAACTTGCATTGCTTTATTGAGTCCGAGTCACAAAGAAGACTTTGGAATAATTCCTATTGAAGCAAATAGTGCAGGAAAGCCAGTAATTGCCACAAATGAAGGAGGTTATCAAGAAACAGTCATCAATGGCAAAACAGGAATATTGATTGATGAACCAGTAACACCACACCGTTTGGCAGAAGCAGTAAAAAAGCTTTCTCCAGAAAAAGCAAAATCAATGCGCGAAGATTGCGAAAAACATGCCATTACTTTTTCAGCCGAACGATTCAACAAAGAAATGGATGCATTGGTGAAGACAATTGTGAAAAAGACAAAAAATGAAAAAAGTAAAGAGTTTGAAAAGAGTGCAAAAAAAGCAGTTTCATAACCCGTTTCTTCACAACCTATAAAAAGACTCATCACGCTTGTAGTCATAAAATAATCTGCAATGTTGAGGTATCTGATGAAAGTTTTGGTCTTAGGTATTGATGGGCTTGATCCAGCACTTGTCTTTCGCATGGTAAGTGAAGGAAAACTACCTACTATTGCTTCTTTGATAAAGAAAGGAGTGTCAGGCAATCTCAGAAGCACAATCCCTCCCTATTCTATTGTTGCATGGACATCATTTATGACTGGAAGGGAACCTGGAGGCCACGGAGTCTTCACAAATATGAGTTTCAAAGAAAAAAGCTATGAACACACCATAAATAATGCGAGCACCATTGTCACACCACTGTTTTGGGAATTTTTAAGCAACGCAGGAAAACGATGCCTTATTTTTAGTGTCTACAACACCTATCCAGTCAAACCACTTAATGGCTTGTGTATTGCAGGCTATGTTACTCCTGATGATTCACTTGAATATACGTACCCAAAAGAATTGAAACAGGAACTCATAGAAAAATTTGGGTATCGTCTTCATTCTGAAAACCCAAAAGAGCTCTACGCAAAAAAACAGCACAAAGAAATCATTGCAATGTGGTGCGACCTCATAAACAGAAAAGTAAACACATTCTGTTATTATCTTGCGAAAGAATCTTGGGATTTTGCAGTGTGCTGCCTTACCAAAAGCGATTCAGTCAGCCATCATTATTGGAAAGAAATGTCCACAGAGTCTCCGCAAAAAAACGTCATGGAAGACTTTTATGAAACCGTAGATACATATGTCAAACGACTCATAGACGCAGCAGGAAAAGACATTGAGGTAATCATTGTTTCAGATCACGGATTTATTGCTCTTGATTATCATGTAAACTTTAACAACTTTTTGTTGTCCAAAGGACACTTGTCTGTACGCCAAGCACCCCTTGCAGCCCGACTGTTAAATAAAATAGGCATTTCAAAAAAAAATCTCCATCGAGGAATGGTAAAACTCGGATTTGAGTATTCATTAGAAAATATTTCACCAAAAGTCAAAGACTTATTTCAAGGAAACACTGCAAGAAACATTGATTTTACAAAAACCATTGCATTTGTTGACGCAAATAGCCCAGAATATGGTTTGGTGTACATCAATACAACAGAAATGTTCAATGGTCCAGTATTGCCTGACGAATATCCGCGTGTTGTGCAACAGCTTAAGAACGACTTACTAGCGCTCATGCACAATGGAGTGAAGGTTGTTGAGAACATCATGACTCGCGAAGAAATTTACACAGGAGCTGAACTTTCCAAAGCGCCTCACTTACTTATCAAACTTAGAAAAGGATATTACTCTGCTACCTTTGGGGAAGAGCTTTTTACACCCGCCACGCTTTCAACACATTCTGGCAAAGGAATCTTTATTGCACAAGGAGAACATTTCTCAACCAAGAACGAGGTTGAGTATGAAATAATTGATATAGCCTCAACTGTCCTGCATCTTTTTGGCATGCCGATTCCGCGTTCTTTTGATGGTAAAGTTCTTATTGATGCCCTCAAAGGAACACCTGCAACTTCCCCAATCCAATACCAAGAAGATGTTTCCATAATTGATGACATACAACTATAGGAGGAAAAAACCATGAACATAGAAATCCCTGATGAAATAAGTAAAGTTTTAGAGGCACAAGTCAAGAAAGAAAAGAAATTCCCTTCAGTTCAGGGGTATGCTGTGTACTTGCTCAAACAAATTGCAGAAAAAATTGAAAAAACCACACCAGTGCACTTTTCAGAAAATGAAGAGGAAAAAGTAGCACAACGCCTTCGCGCACTTGGGTATATTGATTAAGTGTAGTGCGTATGCGCTTTTGAACTGATGTCTAACTATGAAGCACGGCCAGTCTATTTGTTGGTTTTTTTTACAGTGCTTTCTTTTTCTGTAGTGTTACGTATTTCTGCAATGCAGCGAACTCTTCGTCAGTCACCCCGCCATCACCAATTTCACTCCCTCGTTCAAAATCATGAAAGTCACTCCCGCCTGAACAAAGAAGTTTTTTTTGTTGAGCAATCTCACGAAGCTTGGCATTGATCTGCATGTTTTTCTGAGCGTCTATCTTCAAGATTTTATCATACGGGTAATCAACCTCAATACCATCGCCTCCACACTGTGCAAAGAAATCAACAACTTTTTCAAACTCACGATACCTTCCTGGGTGCGCAAGAATAGCAATGCCATGCGCAGCCTTAACAACATCAATTGCTTCTTTAATTGAGGTTTTCTTACGAAACACAAAAGCTTTTTTGTTATCACCAATAAGCTTCTGAAAAACATCTTCAATAGATGAAAACTCTTCAGGATATTTTTTTATAAGAACCTTTGCAACATGAGGTCTGCCAAGACTTTCTCCAGCTATGGCATATAGCTCTTCAAAGGTAATCGCATACCCGAGCGCATTCAATTTCTCAATCATCTCGCGCTTTTCAATCACCCTGTCAGTTCTACACTTCTGAATAAACTCATTTAATTCCTTAGATTGGTGATCAATAAAAAGACCGAGCACGTCAATTGTACCTTTGAACTGGGCTTCCTGACAGCTAAGCTCAACACCTTCTACAAGGACGAGGTGGTGTTCCTTGCAAACTCGAAGTGCCTCTGCAATTCCTGCAATGGTGTCATGATCTGTAATTGCAATTGCATGCATACCTTTTGTTACCGCAAGCTCCACAACTTCCTCAGGAGAAAACTTGCCATCAGAGGCAGTGGTATGCATTTGCAAATCAATGTTTTTCATGAAGTGCCTCAATGAGTTTCTTGGATAATTGTGAGATCCTTGCCTCAGAAAGACGTACCTTGTGCACAGGCTTCATTTTTACAAATTCCTCACCAGTTTTTGAATCTTTCAGAGTTTCTTTTTTCTCAAATGAACTATCAACAGTGTACGGCTGACCAATAGAACCTGTCCAAGGAAAAATCTTCATATGAAGGTGTTCAGTAGGGTGTTTTGATTTGCCATATATGCCGATTCTGACTGCATTTTCATCATTTTCATTCTGCCTTTTTTCATCTAAAAGTACCGCGTGAATTGCAGAACTAATTTTTGCAATAATAATGCCTTGGTTTTTTGCAAGCTCAAGATCCTGACTTACTTGCGCAATATGTTTTATGTGTTGAAGAGGCATGATTTGGATTGTAAAATCTTTTTCAGGATTACTACCTGTTTTCGGTGAAAGAGTTGCGAACCAGCCTTGAGAACCAGTGCCTTCTTTATGTAAAATAACTGCGCCATAATTAGTTTTTTTTCCAATACTCAACTGAGCTTCTTGGCAGAATTCACAAATAGCCTGGTGTGCTTCTTGATTTTTATCGGTTTTTTTAAACACAGTGTTGAGTATTGGTTTGATGTATTCTTTTTCGCGTCGTTCATCTAAATACGAATCAAAGTAGCCCACAACAATTCTGCTAAACCGCTCGCCTTTATCAGTTTCTACATCTTCTAATTGTCCTGACACCTCTATCTCTTCTCCTTTTCGAGAAAGCATGCAATAATCGCGTGAATAAAAAACCACTTGTTTGACAAGGTGTGTTTTGCCTTGTTCTACAACAGGAGTTTCTTCAATATCATAAAGACCAGGACGTACTACTGAATTGTGATCATCCTTCACCAGTGCACGAATTGTAACGTGTCCAATCTTAGTGTATTTTTCAGAACCCCACTTGTGCCTAGCCTCATCAGGGTTTTCAGCACAGAATAGGATAAATAATGATTCATTGAAAAAGCCTTCTGATTTTTTGCGCGACATTACTTTGATAAATTCTTCTTCAGAAAAGATTTGTTCGCGATTTCTTTTTTTTCTAAATTCACCCCATTCATCATTTTGTTTCCACCTTAAAAGAGGATGTTTTGCAGTATCAAGGAAATTCATAAGAGACCAAAATTTTGCTTTTCCGTAAACAATGAAATTAATATCTGAAATTGCGTCTGAATAATGGCCCAAAAGGCTTGAATAAGTAATTCCAAGGTCTTCTATGGAGAGCCCTGCAGACAGAAAGAATTCTCCAAGTTTCACAACTTTTGTTAAGTGCGAGTCAAGGTGTTGTTTTGGCATTGTCATGAGTTCTTTAAATCCTCGTTTGGGAAAATATACTCGTTCTATATGTTCTATAGGTATTGCAAAAACAAGGTTTTGATCGTTCAAGATATACTGGGGATATGCTTTTTTAAAATCCTGAATGTATTTAGCAAGTTTTATTTTATCTTTGATCCATAGATCAAGACGATTCATTTTTTTACCAGAAATGAATCTATGTGGCAGTGCAACACATTCAATTTTATCTGTGGGAATGTACTTGGGTTTGACAAGAATCGCATGCACGGGATGTTCATTACTATATACTTGACAATGAAGTCCATCAACAGTTGTGATTATTGATGCTTCATAGAAGTGCATTATCTTTTACTCCTGGAGAACCTTAAGGTATTCTTGTTCTCCACGTTCGCTGGTGTATGTATCAAAATAACCAAGCACAAGCTGATAAAAATCATCTTTTTCAGAAGTTACGTGTTCGAGAAGTCCACATGCTTCAACAGCTTCACCTTCTTTTGCCTGAAGGGTGAATGGTCTTGCCCAAGTTACAATTCGTTTGAGTTTGGCAAGATCAGCAAGTTGGCCCTCAATAAGCTGGACATTGGAAATTCCATAATAGCCAGGACGGACAATAGAATTGTATGCATCAACAACTTTAGCGCGAACTTTCGCAACTCCCATTGGCGTGTGAACTTGCTCTAAATTATACCATTGCTCGTCAGGCGTTTCAATGACAAAAATAGAGAATACATTATCATTATAAAATCCATCATCACGTTTTCGTTCCATATTGAACACATATTGTTCCACTGAGTAATTCTTGGAAACAACTCGGTCTTTGAAGTATTTGGCCCAGTCTTCTTTTGTTTTCCAACGCAGCGCAGGATCTGAAGCAGTCTCAAGAAAATGCACTGCTTTCCAACCATTCTTCTTGCCAAAGATAAGAATATCAATGTCTGACTTGCCAAGAGTATAATTTCCCATCAGTGTAGAATGACTTATTCCAATGTCTTGAGGGCTTACGCCACTTTTAATCAAGAGATTTGCAAATCCCCTCACATCTTTTAGGTAAACATCAAGATCTGAATCAGGGACTTTCATGAACTCACGAAACCCTGCTTGAGTGTCATGAACTGTCTTTATTTTACCAACAGGAACGCCCAAAAACCAGTTACTGTGTTTTTTGCAATCATAAAAATATTCTGGGTATTTTGATTTTAGATTATCTAAGTTGAATTTAGCTATCTCTTTGCTTGTGAAAAGATTAAATCGTGTCATGCATTTTTCAAATATGAAACGTTTCTTGAGACCTTTGAATGAAACTAGATCATCAGGAATGTACTTTGGCTTTGCTATCACGAACCCGGGAGGGTGCACATTTGAGTACACTTTAAATTGCATCCCGTCAGTTGTGTCTATGAGACTAGCTTCAGGAAAGAACTGGGAGGCGGTTTTATTATTCATTTGCGTATTCATTGGTGAACACCTCTGCATGTTTGACTTTGATTCCGTGCTGAGATTTTGAGTTCAGAGCTTTAAGTATGGTTGGTGCAACCTGACAAATATCAAGTTCACCAATATTTTTTTCGTGTTTAATGTTTTTTCCTGCAATAATAAATGAACCTTGTCGTGAATGTCCTGCAGTATCTGCACCTAGTGCAGTCTCCCAAGAATAAATACTCTCTTGACCTAAATCAGGATTTGATGCCCACCTGAGATCGTCAAAATAAATAGTCAAATCAGGGCACTCGCGATCATCGAGTTTTTCATAAATATCTTCCTTTCTAAAGACCACTGTTTTAATGGGCTTTCCAGAATCATCGGGTATTGCCTTAAGCTTGTGAGTGAGTTCTTGCCTGATTTTTTCATAGTCTTTTCCCACTTTTTCTTTGTTAATGAAAACACGAGCGTGATATGCACCACTTCCATACGCGATTGATTTTTCCATATCAACCAGTGCTGTGGAAAAGCGAGTTTTTTTTGAAGGAACGCCATCCTTGAGCACAAGATATCCTTCCTGCATAAGCCAATTGTTAATGTTTATTTTACCTTCTTGCCGTACCATGCCATGGTCAGATGCAACAATAATGGTAGTATTATCATCTAACTGTTTCAGTATTTTTCCCAGCTCAGTATCAAGATAAATGTAATATTCCTTCAGTGCATTGGCGTGAGGAGAATTCTTAATGAACTTGCGGTGCTTGGGATCAAAGTGATTCCATAGCATGTGCTGAAGGCGATCGCTACCAATCATAACTGCAACACAAACATCCCAGTCGTGTGTCGTAATCAAATCATTCAAAAGTGCGAGTTGCATCTTGGTCATTTCATAGGTTTTCTCTATTAAGACACCAACTTCCAGCCCTTTATGTCCTGCAAGTCCGACAGCAACGTCAAAAAAGCATTCAGTGTTTCCCAACGTTTTTATTTTTTCTTTAATTTGCTCGGGATATGTACAATTAGAATTAACTCCTGGTGTTAGAAAGTCAGTAACCATAATGCCATTGATAGGCTTTGCAGGGTAACTCAATGGTACATAAAGCGCGATTGTTTTTTTGTTTTCGTGCCCAAGATAATCCCAAAGAAGTTCTGTTTTGATTAATGAAGAATCTGCAATCTTTGTTTCCCCAGAAGCATTTTTGTAGCTGTACCCAAAAACACCTAACTGGCTTACTTCTTTTCCGGAAAGCATAGCATTCCATGCAGCAATGGTAATTGGAGGAATTGTGCTGTTGAGTTTTGCATGGCATCCTCTTTCCACAAGCGATCGAATTGTAGGCAAATCACTCAGCCACGTGTCAAATAATAATTCTGGAGCAGCACCATCTATTCCAAAAAGAAAAACTTTGTTTTTTGTTTGAGAATCAACAGCCATTCAAAAACTCCTGCAAAGAATACCAAATATAAAACTTTTCATTTCTGTTTAAACAAGAACGGGTTTTATAAGCATTATGGACTCTAAGTCGTAATTATTCAGTCTTCTTACCGCGTGTGTGCTGCCCAAGCATTTGTTTCTTCAAGTGTCTCAAATTCATACTTTTCTTGCAAGCACACAAATTGTTGTTCCGAAGATTTTCAGCAAAAAAGTGTTATTTTGCAAAAATTTTGGTATAAGTTTTATTCCAAACACTTTCGTGTCATGTAATCCGAGCAAATAGGTTTTTTCTGGTTCAAAACTGTTTTCTTTAAGAAGAGAAATAACTGCTGGTTCAGAATAACGATATTGATAAAAAGGAATGCCCTTGGCTTTTTTAATTGCTTCTTTTTTCAAAATCCTTTTTGCCTGCACTTGAGAAAGAAGATTTATGTACGGAACAATAAAAAGAGTTTTACCATTTCTTTTTAATATCCTGTGTGCCTCACGAATTATTTTGTCCTGTTCATTTTTTTGAAAATGCTCAACAACTCCAGGACTAATATACACATCAAAGGTTTCTTTTTTGAAAGGCAACTTTCTCACATCACCAAACACGAATTTTGTCGCATGTTCAGGAACTGCTGTCTTGACCTTGCTGAGCAATTGCTTACTATAATCAAGACCTGTTACGGCATACCCTGATTTAAGCAAAGAAAAAGTTATTTTACCTGTGCCGCACCCTGCATCAAGTATTTTTTGTTCTCTGCCAATGTTTTTAACAAAAATGTTATACAACCTTGACTTTTGGAAGTCTGCCACTTTTTTATCAACATTAAAATCTTTGAATAAGTGCCACCAGTATTGTTCATTTGCTTCTTGTTTGTGTTGTGCCAGAATTTGCAATTTCATCAGAAATTCCTCTCAGTTTCATGCACCACACACAACTTTTGATATTCAGCAGATATTTTTCTTCCAGTGCTTTCAGGAGAAAACTCTTTAGCCTTTCTTTTTGCATGAAGACTCATTTTTTTATACAACAGGTCATTTGTCAGAATGGTTTTCATGGCTTTTGCAATATTTTCAGGACTTGGCTTTTCAAGCAACAAACCAGTTACTTCATGCTCAACTATATCTGCATTGCCTCCCATGTTACTTGCGATGATTGGAATACCATGAGCACATGCTTCCAATAACATCCTTGAAAGTGATTCATAGACTGTGTTTGGAAACACAACAAGATCTGCAAGGGAATAATGCCGTAATACTTCAGCATTATGCATGAACCCAAGGAATTTCACTTTGTTTTCCAGTTTTAAATTAGTGACGAGTTGCCGTAAGGATGATTCATAACTTCCTTTACCTATAATGAGTAAGACTACATTTTCAAGGTGCGGTAATGCTTTGATGGTCAGATGAACCCCTTTATCTTCTTCAAGCCTTCCTGCATACAACACAACTTTTTGGGAGGTTAGATGGTATTTCTTTTTTAAATCCACAACTGGTTTTTTCTGTTGTGGTGCAATAGGATTTGGCACTACCACTACACTTTTTTCAGAAACACCCATGTTTTGTAGCAAGGGAATCATCGCCCTACTTACTGCAAAAAAAGTGTTGATGCATTTGTATGACCTTTTCAGCAAAGGCATGTACCAAAGAGAGTATAACCAGTAGAGTGGCCCTTTTACCACACCCCATTTTGCGATTGAGTCAAGAAATCTTTTCGGTGTTTTGCAATGTATGCATGTTTGTCCAAGATAGTCTATGCCTGCCTGAGTGAAACAACCAAATATTGGACCATTTACTGTGGCAACAAGAGGCACACCAAACATTTTTTTCAACCTCATTGCAGTAAAAGGTATTGATTCAAAATTAAGCAAGTGAACCACATCAGGGCACAGAATTTCACACATTTTTGATGCTTCACGCGACATGTTCCAGTACATGTAATCCATGTTTGAAAATCTTGGAAACCATCTTAGTTTTGGCATTGTTTTTCTCATGATATGTATGCCTTGCACGACTTCTTCACAAGCAGATTTTTCAGTCCAGGTTAACACATGAACTTTATTGCCAAGTTTTGCTTGAGCTTTTGCTATTTCAAAACCACTTATTTGCCCACCACCAGTTATTTCTGGGAAAAAACGTCTACTAATGTACAAAATCGTCAATGGTGCAACAGCCATAGTTGTGATCAAAACCTCGTGCATTCCACCATTTCATAATGTTTATAAATCTACTCCTTAGAAACTCATTCTATGAATAAAGGATTCGAAGACTGGCTTGGCCAACATGATAAAAAAGTGTTCATCATTCTTTTTATGATCTTATTTGCAGGCTTTCTTGTTCGTTATGCAGCAGTTGGATATGGTATAGGCTCAGGAGGAAACTATTATTATTCCTACCTTGCGTCAGTAGTTATTGATCATGACTTAGATTTTAGTAATCAAGTCCAACAATTTCCTCATCTTCAGTATAATAAAAGCATGTTTCATTATGAAAAACAAGTTGTGCCAACATTGACTCCTACAGGAAAGATTTCCAATGAAGTTGCTGTTGGCGCAGCACTGTTCTGGCTGCCTTTTTTCCTCTTGGGTCATGCACTTGTGCTAGTTGTGAATGCAGTGGGTGCACACCTGACAACAAATGGGTGGAGTTCAATAGAACAAATAATTACCATGTTTGGAAGCATTCTCTACTCAACACTAGGATTGTATGTTGTGTATACATTTGCGCGCACCTGGTATTCACGAACAATTTCACTCATTGCAACCTTGTCAATACTTTTTGGCTTTGCTACAATTCATTATGTCATGGTTGAGCCAAGCTATGCTCATGGACTCACCATACTTACTGTAGGGCTTTTCATTACTTATTTTTACCGTCATTCACGAGATAATTCCTGGAAAAAATGGATTACACTCGGCGCACTCACTGGAATGATGATGCTCAGCAGGTGGCAAGAAGGATTTTTCACTATCATACCGCTTGCGTATTACCTATATGATTTTGCGCAGGGTAAAGAAAAAAAAGTCACCTTCTTTTTGAAAGGCATAATGTATGTTCTCAGTGCACTTATAGTGTTCATACCGCAACTCATTGTCTGGAATTCAGTGTATGGCGTATCATACAAATTACCCCAAGGCGTGCCTCTTATTTTTGACTTTGTACACCCTTTAATCAGCGAGTTTTTGTTTTCATTCCAGCACAGCCTGCTAATAACAACACCAATAATTCTTTTGAGCTTGTTTGGACTGCATTATTTTAGAAAAAAAGAACCTGCATTCAGCATGACACTTGTGCTTGCATTGCTCATCCACGTGTATGTCAATAGTTCACTCATTGAGCTTGGAGGCAATGCATTTGGTGCACGACGCATGATTGATTCAGTTATTATTTTTGCAGTGTTTCTCGCAGCACTGCTTGACAGACTTCAACACACCTCATGGTTTATCCCAACACTTTGTTTCATAGGCGTGTTGATCGCGTATAATCTGCTTTACATGCTTGAATATGAGCTTAACCTCATTAACCGTCTCAAACCCGTATATCCTGCTGATGTACTGGGAAACATAGTAAGAATTGTAAAAACAGGACTGCGCTTGATGAACCTGAGCAAATAAGCCAAATGCGTGCGATCAAAAGTGTATTGGCGTAGCAGACAATGAACTATTGAGGAGTTTGAGTAACATATCAAAAATAGTCAAACTCCTCAAAGAAGAGGTTTGAATCCAACGCAAAATGGGGGTTATTCAAACCTCTCTATTGTATTCTCACTCATTTGCAACGAATAGGTGTTTTCATATTACCTCAACTAATCCATGCTAAGACGCCTCTTCAAGACCCCAAAAAAAGAACAATTACACTAAAGTATATTGTAATACAGTGCTCAAGCTCTTCACTTTTTCTCCTAATCCCATCTATCCCAGTCATTGCTTGATTCTTGAGGAACTGGCTGATCAGCAATCACAGGCTGACGTACTGTTTCGCGATGTTCATATCGTTGCGCTCGTCGGGGTGTGAAGCGTTCCACAGGACGTGACTGATTTTGGTATGTTGTTTGTGGTGCAGGTAAACCTTTGAATGACTGTACTGTTAAGTACTGCTGAATTTCCTGCTCAATACCTCGCAAAAACTGTTGGTCTAACTGTGTCATGAAACTAATCGCAACACCATTATTGCCAATACGACCAGTTCTGCCAATTCTATGAATGTAGTCTTTAGGATTCTTTGGCAGATCATAATTAATCACGTGCGACACATTATCAATATGCAAGCCTCGTGCAGCAACATCAGTTGCAACAAGCACGTCATAGTGTCCACTTTTAAACTCCTCAACAACGCGAGTTCTTTGATTCTGACTAATATCTGCATGCAATGTGCCAACTTTGAAACGCTTACGATGTAAAATCTTGCCCAAGGAGTCAGCCCAACGTTTGGTGTTACAAAACACAATGACTTTCTCAACTTCTTTTTGCTCAAGAATAGAAAGCAATGCATCAATTTTTTGAGTTCTATCCATGCCATAACAAACTTGCTGAATGTTTTTCACAGTGATTTCATCCTGATCAAGAATCACGTGTTCAGGTGTGTGCATGTGTTCTTTGCTCAAACGAACCACATCATCAGGCATGGTTGCAGAAAATAATGCGGTCTGACGCTGACGAGGCATTTGGCGTAAAATCGTGCGAATATCCTCAATAAAACCCATATCAAACATGCGGTCCGCTTCATCAAGAACAACCATGCTCACTTGAGTTGGATTAAATGTTCTGCGTTGAAGGTGATCCAGAATTCTTCCTGGAGTTGCCACAACAATCTGCGCCCAGTGATTTAATTTGTCTATCTGAGGCTGAATGCCAACACCACCATACACAGTCACAATATTTACAGCATTATTTAAGCTGTGCATTTCTTTTGCAATCTGCACTGCAAGTTCACGCGTTGGCGCAAGGATTAATGCTTGCACTTCGTTACGTGGTTGAATACGTTCCATCATAGGTAATGCAAACGCAAAGGTCTTGCCACTACCTGTCTTTGCACGTGCAATAACATCTTTGCCCTGCAACAACAAAGGAATAGTGCCTGTCTGTACAGGTGTTGGTTCAATAATACCTCTATTTTTTAATGAATGTACTGTACTGCTTTGTAAGCCAAGTGTTTCAAAAGACATTTTATTTTACTCCGGTAAATCATGAAAGAAATCACAATTCACCTGTTCTATCTGACACGAAGATAGAACAAGGCACACGCCAAGAACTTCCAATATGATTTGGTAGCTCCCTACCTTCGCATCTGGCACTCATATCCAAGAAGTGTTTATAAAGATTTGCATTTCATTTTTCAAAAAGTTTGTGAGAATTACTTTTTCACCAAAACTTTTGCAGCACAATGCCAAGACGAGCACACGCTCGTGCAGTATCAATAAGTGTTTCCTTGTTTTTCAAAACCGTAGGAAGAGAGTTGTCTTCAAGACCTAATGCATGACAGAAGAGACCGGGAAACAACACGAGTTCTTCTTCTTTTTTTCCGCTTCTGAAGGTGAGCTTCACAACTTGCTCATCAGACTTCATGCCAATACTTCGTGCGTCAACAAGCTGAACATCAGCTAAATCAGTTAATTGCATGTGCTGATAACACAAGAACTAATTATTAAATGTATCGGAAACAAATTCAAAGGCAATAGTGCAGAGACTATGTTAAAAAAAATTGCACCTGTACACCATTGACTATAAAAAGAACTGCGAGAAGACTCATTTTATGATTCTCAAAAGCCTGCGTTTGGAAAATATCCGCAGTTATGTCCAGCAAACAATTCTTTTCCCGCAAGGTAGAGTGCTTTTAGCAGGAGACATAGGTAGTGGCAAGTCAACAATTCTTCACGCTATTGAATTTGCGTTGTTTGGTCTTGGCGATTTAGACAGCGCATCATTACTGCGCCACGGTGCAACAATTGGTAGCGTGGAGCTTAGCTTTGAAATTAATCAGCAAGTAATAACTGTGTATCGACAATTGCGACGAGGAAAGATGAGTATAAGTCAAGATACTGCATGGAGTATCATAAACAATGAAAAACAGTCATTGATGCCCACTGAACTAAAAGCGCGCATGATTACGCTCTTAGGCTATCCAAAAGAATTTCTTTCAAAATCAAAAAATCCAGTGTATCGCTACACTGTGTACACCCCTCAAGAAGAAATGAAAGCAATACTGTACGCAAAAACTGATGAACGACTTAGTATTCTACGACAATTATTTGGCATCGACAAGTACCAACGTATCAGAGACAATGTTGCAACATACGCCCGTTATATTCGTGATCAGTCAAAAGAATTGCAAGGAAGAACAGCAGACCTTGATCAAAAACAACGCACTCTTGAAAAATACAAAAACGAACTGGTCCTTGCAGAAGCAGAACTTCAAAAAAATTCAGAAAAACTTGCGCAGGTCAAACTCAGAGTAACACAACAAAAACAGCACTGGACTGCCATAGAAAAACAGTGCGTTGAACTCAATATGCTCAAACAAGAACACACACGCATCGAATCAGAGCTACGCTATAAAAAAGACTTTTTAGAAAAACACCAACAAGAGCGTGACAGAACAGAATCTTCACACCAAATTCTAATGAAAGAACTGCAACAACTACCACTCTTGAACAAAGAACAAATCATTCAGGTGTATAAAGAAAAAGAAGCAGTAATCAAAGAACAGGAACAAAAGCGTACAGGTGCACAGTCAGTTATGACGAAAATTCGCACCACACAGGAGCATAAAGAACACTTGCTTCAAAGCATTCAGGCACTCAATACGTGTCCTGTGTGCAAGCAAAAAGTTGGCGAAGAACACAAGAAAACACTTGCACATGAAGAAAATTTGAGCTTAGAACTTCTTAAAAAACAAGCAGAACACGCACAACACGAACAAGCTATTGCTCAACAAGCTCTTGAAACATGCACTAGAGAACTGCAACAGCTAAGAGCTCAAGAACAGCAAGCAATTATGGTGTCGTTCAAACAACAACAGCTCAAAGAAAATCAAGAACATAATCAACGCATGATCTCAGATATTGCCAGAACCCAAGAATTAATCATGAAGCTCGAGCAACAACTTCAGAAAATCATTGCGCATATTGAGCTTAATTCTGTAACAGAACAAACACTGGCAAGTATTAAGATATCGTATGAATCTGTACTTGCAGAAGAAAGGAATGTAGAAGTTGGTTTTGCAATATCCCAGCAACGCGCACAGCATGTTTCTGTGCTTATTGTGCAGATAATGCAAGAAGTGCAAGAAAAAGAACGTTTCCTGTCTCTTTTTCAGCACCTCCAAAAACTTCAGCATTGGCTAGAAACACTTTTTTGTCCGCTTATGGAAACAATGGAAAAACAAGTCTTCATGAGAGTGTGGCGTGATTTTAACACACTTTTTACGCAATGGTTTTCCATGCTCATTCAAGACAGCATGCTCACTGCAGAACTTGATCAAACATTTACTCCGGTGTTTAGGCAAAATGGGTATGAGACACAAACAGACTTTCTTTCAGGAGGAGAACGAACTGCTGCAGCATTGAGTTACCGACTTGCACTAAACAAAATAATTAATGACCTACTTCATAGCATACAAACCAAAGACATATTAGTATTAGATGAGCCGACAGATGGATTTAGTGATGAACAACTAGACCGGGTTCGTGACGTGCTTGATCAGCTTCAATTAGCACAGATTTTACTCGTGAGCCACGAACGCAAGATAGAAGGATTTGTACAACACATTATTCGCGTGCACAAAGAAGGTCACGTGAGTCGTGTTGCAGAAAAAATACTGTAGAAGTAGTTATGAACGAGTATCGCAAAGAAACACCAGACATAAAACCTGTAAACCTAATATGTATAGAGGAGTTTGAATAGCTTATCAGAAATATACTCACTGAAAAAAGTTTTCATACAATACTTGTCAATTCGTAATCACGAATAACAGCTGACTGCCTAAAAAGTTATGTCATTCTCTATAGTCAAACTCCTCAAAGAAGTGATTTGAATCCAACGCAAAACAGGGGTTATTCAAACCTCTCTATAGAAGTGATGGACGAAAATAATTTTAGAATAAAGCGCCAGCACCTCAATATCAACCTTCATCATTAGTCAAACCATTGTGCATCATTTGTTGTTATGCTGATTTCTTTGGGTTTTTCTTGAACTGGAACAGAATATGTTTGTGCCTGCTCTGTTTTGTTTGAATGCCCCATTTCAAGAACTCGTTTAAAGTTTTGATTGCCACACTTGTGGCAGTGATAGTATGGTCCCCACTTGCCTTTTTTGAGTTCTAGCACGCTTTTGCATGCGCAAAGCATTTCATGAACTTCTTGCCGGGCATGGCCAGCACATACTGGTACTCCTTGTTTGTTTTTTACAAGAGCTCGTTTTTCACAAAATGGGCACTTGAGAATTTGGCTTTCACCATATTTTTTTGGGATACGCATAGAGTCTTTAGCAGCAAAGAGATTATTAAGAGTTTTGTTTAAAAAAAAGTAAAAAAGTAAAAAAATCAAAAATAAGCAACGTGATTAGAATCTTCGTTCTTTCTTTGGTTGCTTTGCAAAGCAGTCTCTGCAAAATACTGGTCTGTCAGCCTTTGGCTGAAATGGCACTTTACACTTGTTGCCACAGGTGGCGCATGTTGCGTCATACATTGGTCTATCCATTTGGTCCATTTTTTTTCCCTCGTTCTACCCACAGTTCTATTGCTAGAATGCGCGGTTTCTAAAGTGGTTTATGAAGGGTTTGTTTATAAGCATTGCGTTTTTGGCTGATAAAACCATACTGTTAAACGTGCTGAACCAGCTTGGTTTTTCCAGTATGCTGTCCTTGTTTTTTGGCGTGAAGAATGTGTTTGTAGGTCACAACTATTTCCCAGGCAAGTCTATCTTTGTGTGTTCCTGTAGGGTTTACGCTTTCATCTTTCAGCCAGACATTAGTAAAGCCTGGCACATGAATGCGATAAATTGGTGTTGCAGGAAAGCGTGGCTTATGTGGTGGAAATTCTGGTTTTGTAGGATTGTTTTCCGAGCCTATTTTAATTGAGCTAAGAATGCGTTGTTCTGTATTGCTGAGAGTCATGCGAGCACCTCAGAAGTCTTGTTAATAAATACTTCTAAAAACCAAAACAGTCTATTGAACTAAAAATCTTCAATCCCGAGTTGTCGTTGTTGAGAAGATAGATCTTGAGCATCTTTGGCGATTGGTTCAGGTTTCTTTTTTTTGGAAAAAGGCATTGTCTGGGGCGGTGTTGATTCTTTTGTCACATCATCTTTTTCTTTTTCAACTACTTGTTTTTTCATGCCTACTGGTTTTCCATTAACCAACAAATGGCCGTATTCTCCGTCATAGCCTGGCAGGAATTCTAATTTTTGTTGTTTGTTTTGTAGCATAAGTGCACTAATTGTTGGAACAATGTCTCTCAGTGTTTCTTTGGTGCAGTTAAGGCTTGCATTGTATTCATTCCCAAATTGTGCAATGAGTTTGTTGTATACTTCCCAAGTTTTTTTGCTTGCCACAGGACATCCTAGGCCTGCAGCGATTAGTTCTGACAACGGCATGAGCTTGACATGAGGTTTTGGTCGAGGCGGTAGATCTCCTTCCGGTCTTGTTGCAAGCTCTTCAACTCTGTTGAGCACTCCTATGGTAAGTGGTCGTTTGCATTTAGGGCAGAGTTTATTGTGTTGTGCTGATTGTTGTGGGGAGAATATCACGCCGCAATTTTTGTGTCCATCAAAATGATATCTTCCTTCTTCTGGAAAAAATTCTATAGTACGCGTGAGTCCATTACCTGTCCGTATTGCATTGAGTGCTGAATCATATGTGATTTCTTTGAGGTCAAATTCTGTTGCTTCTCTGCCTATTCTCCATGGCCAATGGCTGTGGCTGTCTGAAAAGCTCAGGATTTGTAGGTTGTCTAATTGTTTGAGTCTCCAATTCATTGAGGGGTCACTACTTATGCCTGTTTCTATCGCATGAATGTGTTTCATAGTGTCTTGGAAACAATCCTTGATTATGTCAAATCCTGATTTTGAGCCAAACAGACCAAAATAAGGAGTCCAAACGTGTGCTGGAATTATTTCGCAGCGTTCATCAACTCCTCGTACGAGCTCAACAAAGTCTGGGCTTGTCATTCCAAAAATTGGTCTGCCATCATAGTCTATGCGTCCGCGCTTGAGAAGTGCTTCTTGAAGTCCTTTGACTGCATGCAAGTTTGGCAAGAGCACAACATGATGCACTCGTCGTCCTTTACCTCCTTGAGAGTATGCCAGACTAATTTCTGTGGTGCACATAAAATTTTGGCCATGAGCGGTGTATATTCCAGTATGGTGTTCGTCCTTGAGTTCTGTGGTAAGTTCTTCAAACCACTTGGGGTGTTGTGCATCACCTGTGCCTAAGAGTCCTACGCCTTTTATCAAACTATTTTCGGCAAGGTTTTTAATGGTTGTATTCTTGCTGCATGCGCGTGCAAAACGCGAATGAATATGTAAGTCAGCAATAATGTTCATGAAAATGCGTTCGTGAGAGGTGTATTTAAGGATTTGTTTTGGGAACGATACAAAGGTTTGGCTGAGCAGAAATTGAACTTCTTCAGTAACAAAAAAACACGAGTTAAGATAAGGTTAAATTCTTAGCATAGCACACTAAATCTATTTGTTCATCAGGTAATTGATTTTTCCAAATAGAAGTTTTAACTTCAGAGTAGACTGTAAAACCATTTTTTAACCAGAACTGCGCATTAGATTTTTTTGGTCTGCGGAAACTATCTGCATGAATTAATTTTATTCTTTTCTTTTTTGCATAATTCTCAAATTCTTTTAAGAGTTTTGTTCCTAGATTTCTTCCTCTTGCCAGCGGCAAAAGATTAATGTGAATATGACCTGCATTTTTTGGTGTTTTAAAATTCATTTCTTCAGAGTTACCTGTCAGAGTATGTAGTAAAGTCATAAATTGATTTCTCCAAAAAACTTTATCTTTCCTAGGTAAAAATAAACTCAGCATAAGATTTTTAAGAGTGTGTAAAACGAAACTTCTGGTTTCGTTATTATTTGCATCATTCAAACATCCGAACAAATATCCTACAACTTTATTTTTATTTTCTAAAACAAAAATGCTTTCAGATTCTTTTTCTAAGTAATAGGTAATGTTTTTTTTCCACAATAAATTATTTGATAACAGTCGCGACATAGAACTTCCAAGAAAACCTGTTTCGAAATGTATATCTTCTACTTGTTTCCTGTCAGATGTGCGATACTTACGAACAAGCATAAATAAAGCACGACATCGCGCATATTTAAAGTAGCACTAAACTCAGCACGCGCAAAATCATTCACTTACTTCTGCACTTCGTTCACAATATTTTCCTGAATTTTACTGCTGGCTCGACAAAGTGCCTTCCGAAAATCAACAAGTGAACCATCATTAGTAACTGTCATTTCTGCTTGTGCAATAATCACATCAAGATTATTTTCGCGATAACCATCAGAAACACCACTTCTATGATCGTCTCTCAACTTAAAGTCGTCGTCAGTATAACTTGCTTCTTCATTACGACCTCGCTCACGTAAACGAGCGTAACGCACAACAGCTTTTTCTGTAACAATTGCAAGTGTGAGCAGCGTATCCTTTGTGCGCAAAAATGTTAATTCAGAAGTTCGCAACAAACCTCCTAAAAAAATCAGTTGGGGAACATGTTTTGATAATTCGTATTTATAGACTGCTCTAACAAAAGAATCATCCCAAACTCCTTTAGGAACAACATCTTCAGGAAGTAATTTCTGCTCTTCCAGTAAATTTTCATAAGCTCCATAAATTTCAAAAGTTCTGCAACCGCGTTCCGCAAAATAATCTAACGCAGTTGTTTTTCCACTGCCTTTTGTTCCCGTGACATTAATTATCATTTGGATTCCGTTTCTGCAAATTCAATTAGTTTGCAAGCACATTTTTTTAAAAGTTCTAGCACATCTTGATACTTGAAATACAATGGAACTTCAACTAGCGTAATCCACCTGGCTTCAGAATGCTCGTTTGACAAAGTAATTTCATCCACAACCTGAATCAAGTAGAATATCATAACTCGGTGAACACCGCGTGAGCTCTGATACAAAACTTGATGTTTAAACTGAGGAATTACAGAAAATCGTGAAATGCCAAGTTCCTCTTTAATTTCTCTTCGTAAAGTATCCTCTTCGTGTTCACCTGAAGTTGGGTGTCCTTTTGGAAAATCCCAAATACCATTGTCTGTTCGTTTGAGAATCAGAAATTGGTTGTGCAAACCTTTTCTAACAGTAATTGCTCCAATTGAAATGTCTTGTTCGAAAGTCATGTTACTACTTAACAGAGAAAAGAAATTTATAATACTTTCGCTTTTATGTTAGGGATCAAGAAAAACTAGGATTCGCTGTTCAATTCCTTTTTCTCTTCTTTCAAGGCTTTTTCCTGAATTTTTTTCTTTAGCAAATCTATTCCTTTACCTGTTTCTGCTGAGACATGCAATACTCCTTTTGTGCTGGGTCGTTCTTCAAGGTCTGCTTTGTTTGCCACAATGATTCCTGGTTGTTTGAATTCTTTTTTTATGCTGGCAAGTAGTTTGTCTTGATCTAAGAGGGTATACCCGCAGGTTTCTGTAGGGTCTGTGAGGAAGATTATCAAACTCGCAAGGTGTGTGAGTGCGAGTATAGCATGTACTTCTGCGGGTTTGCGGTCAGACAAGGGTCTGTCAAGCAGTCCTGGTGTGTCTATGACTTGGTATTTTGTTCCTTCATACTCAAAGTAGCCAAGCATTAGTTCTTGAGTTGTAAATGGATAAGGAGCGATTTCTGGTGCACTACCTGTCAATGCTTTAAGCAAGGTTGTTTTGCCCACATTAGGGTAGCCTGCAATAACTATGGTTGGCAGGTTTTTAATGACTGGGTAGCGTTTCATGGTGCGTCTGCAGTCTTCGAGGTAGAGAAAGTTTTTGTTGATTTGCTTGATTACTGAGGCTACTCTGCCATAGTATTGAGTGCGTATTGGATTGACTTGTTCCATTTTTTGTGCGCGCCTGATTTCTGCAATGTGGGCTCCTGCAAGCCTGCCTGATTGTTCTGCTGCCCATTGTACTGCGCCAAGGCTTTGCTTAAGCATGCCGTAGTCCACTGTTGCTTTCACGAGCGCATTATAGAATGGTGGCAGTCTGTCAAATGAAGGAAATGTTTCAAGAATTTTGTTCAGCATGCGTTGAAGTGTATGATTGACTTTACTGATGCGTTGACCTTCTATTTGTTTGCTTTTATCTAAGCGTGTTTTTCTTCCAAGACCAGTACGCATCATGTCTGTTGCATCTTTTGCAGCACGAAACGCTACATCAAGGTAGTGGTCTGCATTACCTATTGTTGGCAGTACTTGAAAATCTGGTGCTGGCTCCATTGCATTAAAAAGAAGGGTGTTGTTTATAAACAAGAGGATTCCTTCGCGAGAATGTAGGCGTTACGCTAAAGGCTCTGTCCTAAGTGTACCATTCTGCCTCTTTTTCGGTGCGAGCAGGTTGTGGTTCATGGTGTGCCTGCCCGAAAACTTCGAGGCTGTAGGGCGAAAAGGGTGGTGTAAGGTTTGCGAGCACGGCAGAATGGGCGAGGTCAAAACCGAGACTTAGGACAGAGCCTACGCTAAACTAAGATTTAAAAACCGCTTAAAACCTAAGATAGATATGTCACTCTCAAGAAGAATGTTTCTTATGGGTTGTGCAGGTTTAGGTGCAGGATTTTTATTGAAGCATTGTGCAGGAAATGTCAGAAAACCTGATTTTCAAAACCTTGATGAAGAGCACCTTCCGCAAGAATTCTCAAAAATGGGTTTTCAAATTGGAAAATATAATGATAAGAAAACAGATAGGCAACTCTTAATTATTGGTGAAGATCATGAAGTTGTTGGCACGCAAAAAGATGAATCAAAATTCATTGATTTTTTGATTGATCACTATGATGCAGACTCACTTGGATTAGAAGGACTGTGTGGCCCGCCAACTTCAACAATTGATGAACAAACAACAAAAGACTTTGCAGAATATTCCAAAGGCTTAGATCCTGACGTTATTGGTATCGAAAGTTTTTCGCAATCCGCGTTTCTTAAGTATGTGAAGCAAGCATCAATTCCTTGCTACGGCATTGAAGATAGAAATTTGCAATTCAAAGCAGTAACTCTTGTTACATTTATGACTGCATTAGCTATTGTTCAAAAAAAACTTTTTGATTTTCACATTCCTTACTCAAAAATAGCTAATATTGAAAAAATTGAGAGATTTGTAGATGATGTGCGAAAGAAATTTCCTGAAGAAGGATTTCCTCCTGGAACCCTTATGGAACTTATTAATTCGCGTCCTTTAAGAAAAGATGTTGAAGATTTTTCAAGAAAGGTTGCCTATAACCTCATTGATCTTAGAAATAGTGCGTGCGGAATAAACATCAATAAATACTTACAGGAGTTAAACTCAAAAAGAGGAATTCTTGTTATTGGCTTGTTTCATGTTAAACATCCTTACAATCGCACAAATATACAAGAATACATTAGTGTTTCTTCACGAATTGTAGAAGCACCGAATTCTTAAAAATTTCTGAAAAACTACCCTGCACTTTTTAGTGAATTTGTTCTGTAAACAATTTCTTCTAAAAAACTAATTCTTTTATCATGGCAATCACAAATCCTATGAAGCCTATGACAAGAATGCCAACACCTGACACTTTGACTACAGTAAGAAATTCTTTGGAGTCTGGTTTTTTTGTGGCGCGTAGCACGCGTTTGTATTCCAACAACAAGCTTTTGAGTCGAGTGATGAGTGTTGGTTTGTCTTCTGTTGCTTTTTCAGATTTTGATTGTTGTGCCTGAACTTGTTTTGGTTGATGTACGGCTTTTTGTTGAACTTGTGCTGTTTTTGATTGAGTTTTTTGCGCAACTACTTGTTTTGCCGAATCAGCAATGTCTTGTTCAAGCTCATTCATCTGCCTCCAGGGTTCTTCTGCAGCTACTGGTGTGACAATTGATGGAGATTCATCAGATGATACTTCATCAGTACTACCAAAAACTTCATCACTTTGTTCATCTAACTCCTCTTTTTTCAGGTCCATACCCCCTTACCATGAATGGTGCTTTTAAAACTTTGGGGAAGAAAGAACTAAAATCACACCATGATTGAATTTCAGTGCCAATGCTTTTAAAGTTCAGAACATTCGTTTTCCAATGGTAAAAAGTTTGGAAGAACAGCTTAAAGAAGTAGAAACTGCAAAGCCCGCATTTATTGCGGAGCACTTGGATAAACTATCCATTTCTGGATACAATCTTTGCCCGGGGATTGGAGGCTATACTGAACAAGACACTAAGATGATTTGTTTAACAGTTCTTGTACCACCTTTGAATGCTCAAGAAGAAATATCTGAAGATACTCTTTCAAAAATTCGTGATCAATTACCTGCAGAGTATAATGGAATAAAGGTTATTGTCAAGAAACCGGGAATACCACAAGCAGGAATTTAAGATTGTCTCAATCCACAAACTCAATTCCTAATTCGCTGCTCATTTCTTTTTTGTGGATTGCAGTGCTGGTTTTTTCTTTGCCAAAGATTTGAGGGCTTTTAACTCCAGTGACAATGAGCATTGCACGAAGGGTTCTGTCCATATCTTCATAGACTTGTGCGCCCCAGATGATGCGTGCATCTTCGCTGAGTCTGGAGCTTATGGTTTCCACAACTTTGCGTGCTTCATTGAGTGTCATGTCTTTGTTGCCTGTAACATTGATGAGTGCTCCATTTGCTCCAGTAATATCAACATCTAAGAGTGGGTTGTTGATTGCTTTTTCTACTGCTTCAACTGCGCGGTTTTCGCTATCACTTTCGCCAACACCTATGAGTGCTACTCCGCCATTGGTCATGACTGTTCGTATGTCTGCAAAGTCAAGGTTGACAAGTCCTGGTCGTGTTACGAGTTCTGCAATGCCTTTGACTGCGCTCGTGAGTATTTCATCAGCAACTTTAAATGCAGTGTGGAGTGGTAGATCAGGTGCCAGTTCCAGTAATTTGTCATTAGGTATGACAATAAGTGTATCAACAGTTTGTTCTAGTTTTTCAAGACCCATGAGTGCGTTTTCATAGCGCCGATTTCCTTCCATTGTAAAAGGCATGGTGACAACGCCAACTGTGAGTGCACCCATTTTTTTGGCAAGTTCTGCCACAACTGGTGCTGAGCCTGTACCTGTGCCTCCACCAAGTCCGCACGTGATAAAAACCATGTCTGAACCTGTGATCGAGCTTTTGATGTCATGTTCGTTTTCTCGTGCTGCTTCTTCACCAACGCGTGGCTGTGATCCTGCCCCAAGTCCGCGCGTAACTTCTTTGCCTATGAGAATTTTTTTGTCTGCAGTAGTGTAAAGAAGGTCTTGTGCATCTGTGTTTATTGCAATGGTTTCTGCACCTGCAATGCCTACTTCAGTGATTCTATTAATGGTATTATTGCCTGCGCCACCACAGCCTATGACTTTGATTGCTGCGCGTTGTTTGGCTAAGAGCTCTTCTAGTTCTGTATCAAGAACGTGTTGTGTTCTGCGTTCTTGGGTGAACTTTGGATTGCTCATGACTTGTGCAGGTCGTGTTGGGTTCAGGATGTCCATGAATGATTTTCCTCCAAAGGTTCTTATTTAAGATTTGTTTCCTTGACTATAGGGGTTGCAACAGTTGTGTTCTGCTGGGATGATTTTCTGAATTCTAAGCTTTTAATACCGAGTATTGGCGCGAGTTTTTTTGTGATTTCCACCGCAATACTTGGCGGAATTTCATGTTCGCTTGTTGCAGTAACAATTCCTTGAGAAACTTGTACTTCTGCATCAAGATGAAGTTCTTGGTGTAGCCACATCTTAACTTTTTCAGTAATGTCTTGCAAAATGCGTTTAACATTGAGTTCATACGTAACATTTTTACCTGCTAAGGGGTGATTGAAATCAACTATTACTCTCCCTCCTGAAGAGGTGCGTACTGTGCCTAGTGCACCATCTATGTTTATTTGTAGTCCTGGCATGGGTTGAATTTTTTGTTCTTTGAATCGCGCAAGCGGTATCAACTGGAGGAGTTTTGTATTTTTCTTGCCAAATGCTTGGTCTGAAGTAAGTGCAGCTGTATGAACTCCCAATTCTTTGCCAAGCAAAAATTCATCAATTCCTGTGATGATTTGCGCAGTACCTATACAAATGACTGCAGGATGGTAGTGTGCATGCTCTTTGTAAGCACCTTCTTTTTTTGCAACTTCCTCAAGAGTTGTGTCAAACACTTGGTTTCCATCAGTGAGTCTTCCAGTGTAGTCTAATTCTACAAAATCATGCTGTTGTATTGCCATTGCCAAAGGTTCAACTTTGGAGTTTAAAAAGATGGCGGCAACCAGAACCTAAAAAAAATCTCTTGCAAACGCCTCACGCGGGAAGTAGTGCCCTGTTCGTAAGCCTACAAAACTTGAAGGTCAGTGGTGAAAGCCTCAATAAGAGAAAGTGGTTGAGCTGCTTATCTCTTGCGATAACCGAAGAGTTTGTTGTAGCTTTCGTGACTGCTTATGTCTAGCACAAATGCAATGATTTCTACTTCACTTTCTCCTTCAGTGAGTGTGTAGAGCATTCTCAATAATGCAGGTTTACTTTGATGAGCTCGACTTTTTGGTTGACTGCCTTGAGTATCATTTGTTCAGTTTTTGAGCTTGGTGCTTCTTGGTTCAAGTGTTTGTAGACTTGTTCAGCTTCTGGCGATAGCTTGACGCGTACTGTTTTCATAATTCAAGACCTTCTGTTATTGCCTTTCTCAAGTTGTGGTTGGGATTGTGAATCCACGTGATGCCTTTCATGCTCACTGCAATTTTATTGCTCGTTTCTAAATATTCAAGAATCACATGAAGCATGGTATGGTTGACTTGTCGCGGAAGCTTACGTTTTAGTTCAGCAACAGTTATCGCACTTTCGTCCATGGTCTTCAGCACTTCCTCTACCATAAGCACTGTATTCAAGTTCGGGGCATGTTCAAGTTCTATCATTTCATCACCAATAATAACGATTTCATAACTATTAATGACTAATAAGTATATAAAACTTTCGCACACGTTTCACCAAATCAGTTGTTCCTTCGAGGTAGCAAAATACTTATTAAGGGGTGTGACTTATGAGTGGTTTATGGAAAATTATGCTATAACGGGCTATATGTTTACACGAGTTGTCCAAGAAGAAATGAAGGGTTTTCGGCACGATGGTGTTCTTTACACTCCTGCGATTGAACCAACGAATTGGTCTTCTGGCGTTAAGAGGCTTATCTCGTTTGGAGCGACTCCTGCAAGTATTGATCATTTGATAAAATTGCGCGCTCATCTTAAGGGAGGGGATCATTCGCGAGACTACATTTTTTCAGGAACTTTACGCTTGCAAACCGGAAGCGGAACTGGAAGACGTGTGAGTTTTGGTGAGCTTACTCTGCAAGACTGGGAGAAACTTGCACTATATCTTAGTGATAATCAGAACTTTGTTGACCTTTCAAAAAAAGATCAAAATCATGGCGTGTTGATTGGTAAACTTGAAGCCGCGTTTAACAGAGGAAAGTATGAGGTTCCTGCAAATGACCTTGCTTTTTCAACTGCAGATACGTCTTATGAAACTAATCCACAAGTCACTGCAATAATGCCAACAAACGCAGGCTTAAACAAGCGCATCATTCGTGAAACAAACAATACTTTGCCTGCGCGGGTTTGGTATTCTCAAGCAGACTTAGATTCGGAAGTTGTTCGAGTCGGTCCTGTTGGTTTGGGTGGCGATGTCGGCAGCATCAGCAGCGTGGACGCCGATGACAACTTCAGCAGCGTTGCCCGTGCTCGCGGTGAAGCTCCCCCGTCGGCGCAAAAAAAATAAGTGGTTTTTGTTGTCTGTTCGTTTTGAGTGAAGAGTTAGGAATTGCTTATAGTATTATGTCTTTCTTATTATTGGTAAGATTTTTGGCGACTACGCGCCTCACTAAAATCTTCTTTTTTCTCTTGATGTGGTTTCCTGTTAATGTGTCGTTTGGGAGTTAAGCCCCCGAAGGGAGTTGCACCCTTGACCTGCTGCTTGTTCGCGTTGTTACGAAGCAGCCGCTATGGCTACTAAGCTACGGGGGCGAATGTGTTCTTATTTTCATGCTGTTTTTAAGGTGTTTCTTTTGCAGGTTTATCCTGCTTGTTTTTTGATCAAACTTTTTGTAAAAAGTTTGCGTCAGTGGCTACTAAGTTACGGGGGTGAATCAACTCAGAATAGAACCGCAATGTTTGATAAAGCTTACTTATTTTTTTGCATTTTTATGTAATTCTTTGAGTATTTCCTGTAAGACCTGTTCTGGTGTTTTTCCATCAGTTGTAATAACTAAATCATAATTTTTCATATTCAAAAAATTTGCTTGTTTGCCATGGAGTTCTATGAATTGCTTCCACGAAGTTTTGAATCTGAAGGCAAGAACTTTTTTTGCTTCAGAAATGCTTTTGTATAGTGGTTCGTCATCTCGCTCTTGTTGTTGGCGTTCAATAAATATTCGTCGTGCGCCTTCATCAGGCGTTACATAAAGAAAGATTTTATAGGATGCAGGTAAAAGAAACCATCCTGCCCATGCTTCTATCACGCAGTTTTCTTTCTTTCCTAATTTTTGAATAAATTTGTCAAACTGTAAGTTTAGGGAAAGATCAGTTTCTGCGCGCACATTAAGCTCATCAATAGTAATGCCTAATTTGAGTGCAAGTGCGCCTCGTTCGTCACCTGCAGAATAATATTCATACTTGAGTTTTTTCGCAAGCATTTTTGCGATTGTTGTCTTGCCACTTCCTTGCAGTCCAGTAATGGTGAATATCATGAATTCCTCACAAGAGCTGATATATAAAAAGGTTCGCAAGGTTTAAAAACAACTTCTTGTTCCCAAATACTGCTTTTCTGTTCAACACAAAAACCAGGGTGAATCTATGGCACAACAAGTACAACCAATTTTTATTTTACCTGAGGGAACTCAGCGCACACAAGGGCGTAATGCACAACGCAATAATATTGCTGCGGCAAAGCTCGTGGCTGAAACTGTGCGTACCACGCTTGGCCCGAAAGGTATGGATAAGATGATTGTTGATTCTTTGGGTGATATTACTATTACAAATGATGGTGTTACAATTCTTGAAGAAATGCAGATTGAACACCCTGCTGCGAAAATGATTGTTGAGGTTGCAAAGACTCAGGAAGAAGAGGTTGGTGATGGCACAACAACTGCAGTGGTTATTGCGGGCGAATTATTAAAACAAGCTGAGGATCTTTTGGATAAGGAAGTGCATCCTACAGTTATTGCGCGAGGCTATCGTGTTGCGTCTGAGCAGGCGCATGAAATCCTGAACAATCTTGCTCAACCAGTAAGTGAAAAAGATGATGCTGTGCTGCGCAAGATTGCCATGACTGCAATTACTGGAAAAGGTGCTGAGTCTGCGAAGGAAAAACTTGCTGATATTGCCGTAAAAGCTGTGAAACGCGTGATTGAACAACAAACTGGCGTTATAGTTTTTGATAAGGAGCATATTAAGCTTGAGAAACGCGTTGGTGGACGTACTGAGGATACTGAGCTTATTGAGGGTGTTGTGTTGGAAAAAGAAGCTGTGCATCCTGCCATGCCTCGTGCAGTTCAGTCTGCAAAGATTGCCTTGCTAGACTGCGCAATTGAATTGAAAGATACTGAGATTGATGCAAAGATTGAGATTACTGATCCTTCGCAAATGCAGTCGTTTTTGGATCAGGAAGAAAAAATGTTGCGTGCAATGGTTGATAAAGTGACTTCTGCTGGCGCAAATGTTGTGTTTTGCCAAAAAGGTATTGATGATCTTGCGCAACACTTGCTTGCCAAGAAAGGCGTGTATGCTGCGCGCAGGGTGAAAAAGTCTGATATGGAAGCTTTGTCTCGTGCAACTGGCGCAATGATTGTGTCTAACTTGCAGGATCTTTCTGCAAAAGAATTGGGTTTTGCGGGCGGTGTTGAGGAACGCAAAATTGGTGATGAAGACTTAACATTTGTGGTAGGCTGTAAAAATCCTAAGTCTGTAACTATTCTTGTGCGTGGCGGCACGTCGCATATTGTTGATGAAGCGCGTCGTGCAATGACTGATGCAATCGGTGATGTTGCGGCAGCATTGAAATCTGGCAAGATTGTTGCAGGTGCTGGCGCAACAGAAATTGAGGTTGCAAAAGGCTTGCGTAAATTTGCAGATTCTTTATCAGGCAGAGAGCAACTTGCTGTGCTTGCGTTTGCAAATGCCATGGAAATTATTCCACGAACGCTTGCAGAAAATGCAGGCCTTGATCCTATTGATGTCTTGACTGAGCTAAAGGCTGCGCACGACAAAAAGCAAACTTGGGCAGGTGTTGATGTAAACACTGGCAAAATCATGGATGCATGGAAGCAAGGAGTGCTTGAACCTTTGAAAATCAAGACTCAGGCAGTGTCTTCAGCATCTGAAGTTGCGCAAATGATTTTGCGTATTGATGATGTGATTGCTGGCGCAGCGAACTCAAAAGGTCCCTCAATGCCTCCTGGCGGAATGCCTGGCATGGGAGAGTATTAATACTGATTACGCAAGCATTAGAAAAAACGTGATGATATGAAGACAATACTTGGTTTAAAACTATCGGATATTTGCAGTGATGGAACAAGTCTTTATGAGTGCGATTCTGCGCTTTCTGAGGCAGTTGATGCACTTAGCTTGCATGCAGGGTTTTCAAGAAATACAAAGGTGGCCATTCCAAAAAGAGCAGGAACAAGGTTTTTAGAAACTCTTAAGCCATATTTAAACCCCTTAGGAGTAACGCCAATAATTGATCCTTTTGCAAAAAATTATGAAGTTGTTTCTCGTTGGGCAAGAAGTGACAAGCACGGTAATGGTTCAGGAACTATTGATCTTGCAACAGTTGTTGATGCATACTTGTCAAAAGAACTACTGCGATTACGTGTTTTTCTTGGCAGTGCAAATAAAGAATCTGCAGAGTCTGCCCAAATCATTTGTGGTGGGCTTGCAATGCTTTTTGATAATTGCAGTAAAGTACGAATACCGTATAGCCAACAAACTGGAATAGTAGCTATCGCTCCTGCTCACGAATTGCCCATAGTTTTGGAAGCTGAAAAAGCCTTGGGAAAAGAAGTGGTGAAAAGTCTTGTATCAACAAACCATAAAACTCCTGCAAAAAGCATCTTTGGTACAGATCGCAAGGAAACCTATGTTTTAGTTCCTGTAAAAGATTAAACAACCAAGCATACGTCAACAAAATCACGACTGCAACCTGTTTTTCACCCTACACATTTATATACTTCTTCTGCGATTTTTGCCTAAAAAAGGGGTGACTGTATGGCTGATGATTCTTCTGAGTATGAACTTGTTCCTGAAAAGGAGATTATTGAGCTCAAGGATGAGCTTAAGCGTATTAAAGAACTTGATGTGCAGCCCGCCAACAAGTTTGGTGTAGGCATTGCTGAGCTGACAGTAAAAATTGATCGTTTGCTTGCTATTTTTGAGGATGC
>JAHFOI010000031.1 GCA_023266895.1 Candidatus Woesearchaeota archaeon | reverse complement strand
TTCAGTGTTATTTGGTACTTCATGGGGAAATAGACCTTCCCCACCCCTCATGTTGCTCACGCAACAGAGGGGCATTTACTTAAGACTTTCTACAGAGCCAATTCTCAACAAAACCTTTTAAACTGACACAAACACACAATACTTCTTGAGCCCGTGGTCTAGCGGTTATGACGTCTCCCTTACACGGAGAAGGTCCCCAGTTCGAATCTGGGCGGGCTCATCAAATTGCAGGGAAAAACTTTTATCATAAAATGCCTTGGCACGTAACTTCATCACATATTCAGAAGTTACCACGCCAGTTCGGACATTCTAAAACGTCATGAGTGACCGAACTGGCGTGGTGATGTTTCTTGATGCGCTGCAAACAATTGCCACTGCAAAACTTATCAAGAAAATAGTGCCTCGATTATATTCTCCTAAAAAAACACAAAACCTATAAACTACCTACCTGAACAAAACGCTCATGAAATTATATCTTGTTCGCCATGGAACATCACAACACCAGCGCATGCACCGCGGAAGAATGCCAGGTATTCACTTAACCTCCAAAGGCAGACGAGAAGCAACAAAAACAGCAGCATTCTTGAGAAAGAAAAAAATAACTGTTATCTACACAAGCCCCTTAGAACGGGCCCAGGAAACTGCACAAATAATTGCAAAATCAACAAAGGCAAAGGTGATTGTTGCACCAGAACTCAATGAATGGAACCTTATGGTTTTTCAAGGATTACTGCCTGCAGATGCAAAAAGAAAAAATCCGCGTGCCTGGAAAGAATTTGTGTCTGCACCAACCAAAATTCATGACAACGAACGCATTACTGCAGTTGCTGCACGCATGATGAAATTCTACAAACGCATACAAAAAAAGCACCCTGAAAAAACAATTGTGGCAGTCAGCCATGCAGGACCCATAGCCGCACTTTTGCTCACACTCACGCATCATTCACTTGATGAACTGCACACCACTGCAAAAACAAAAGGCTGGCATCCAGGCACTGGAGGAATTGTTGAAGTACAAAAAGGACTTGTTAAGCAGGTGCATTTAGCATAATCTTTAAAAGCAGAACAAGAGGCAATAGTCATACGCAGGTTTAACACACTTGCTTTTCGCGCTCGCGATTCAGTGCAGTTAATTGCAAGAATCTCGATCGCATTCGCGCTCGTGGTTTAACGGCAGAATGAGGCCTTGCCAAGGCTTAGACCCGGGTTCAATTCCCGGCGAGCGCATGCATTACTAAACTGATCTTTTTCGTGTTTCTCTTCTAACGCTAAACTAAGAATTCACCTTACGAAAATTATGCTAAACGAAGTTTTTCACCTTTCAAATTAGTCACCGGCACAACAGGCAGTTTACAGGAATATGCAGAAAGGGTTTGACCAAAGTTTGTTGCACCCATGAGCTCGGCAAAGTCTGCATCATTACGCGCAGGCAATACACGCACACCGCAATCAAACACACAGGCTATAGGCAAGGGAAGTGTGCTTGACAAATCAGCAAGAACTAACGCCTGACGCAGATCACCCACTGACGAATAACGCGCAAGCTTGAGCACATTAGAAGTCAGGGGAATTGTACCACACAAGGCAGCTAACGCAATATCATCATGAGACTCTATTTGAGCTCTTGCGATTGCCTTACCAGAATCAACACCTGAAATCACGACTGTAAGTGCCAATAACACCAGAAGAGCTACAACAAGCACAAGACCATATGAATTTTGCTTTTTTCTCTGATTTTTTTGCATACCACACTTCCACGAGGAAGAGTATTTAAAGATTTCTCAACCTCGGGAAAAAAACACACGTACATTTTCAAAACCTTTTTATACCAAAACCTTTGCACACATGAGATGAGCGAAACAAACATTGTAAATCTTAATCGACGTCTTCAGCAACTAAATAAAAAAATCGATCAACACCTCACACGCGTACCAAAAACAAGAATAAAAAACAGTGCTCAGCACAACCATACCTTGCCTATTGTTTTTTCAGGAATTATTTGCGCAGTCTATGCTGCACTTGCATTCACCAACAATCTTCCCCTCATGAACTCACTAGGAAACACTGCAGTCTGGATTTGGGCAGCAGTAGCTATTACGATCATAGGCGCAATTATTGTGTGGAAAGAACATTAACTTGTACCTTCCTTCGTAGAAAGCCTTTTATACAAAACTTGTTCTCAATAAAATATGCTGCACCAGTCTGATATTCACGAACTCAAGCGCATTGCAAATCAGATACGCCAAGATATTATTCAAGAACTTGTACACGCAGGCTCAGGACACTCCGCCGGACCTCTAGGCATGGCAGACATATTCACCGCACTTTACTTTCAAGTTCTCAAACACAAACCAAAAAAACCAGAATGGGCTGACAGAGACAGACTGGTGCTGAGCAATGGACACATTTGTCCAGTACAGTATGCAACACTTGCACGTGCAGGTTATTTTTTAGCCAAAGAATTAAACACCTTACGAAAGCTTGGCTCACGACTTCAAGGACACCCGCACAGAACAAGCCTGCCAGGCATAGAAACAACATCAGGACCCTTAGGTAGTGGATTAAGCCAGGCAATAGGCATGGCATTAGGCGCACGCATGAATCATAAAAAAACAAGAATCATCTGCCTCATGAGTGATGGAGAACACCAAGAAGGACAAACCTGGGAAGCAATCATGTTTGCAAACAAATACCATCTTGATAACCTCGTCGCAGTCATTGACAGGAATAATATTCAAATTGATGGCTTCACAGAAGATGTAATGCCTCTTGAACCACTCAAGAAAAAATACAATTCATTTGGGTGGCACGTGATAGAAATTGATGGACACAACCTGCAACAGATTATTGATGCATTTCACAAGGCACGAAAAGTCACAAAAAAACCAACAGTCATTATTGCACACACCACACCAGGCAAAGGAGTGAGCTTCATGGAAAACAACCCCGAATGGCATGGCAAGCCACCCACACCAGAACAAGCAATCATTGCACTCAAAGAACTCACTCAAGAACAACAGATTTTAGAAGAGGAAAACTAATGCCAATAAATTCTCATTTAAAATTAGTCAAAAACTTGGACACACCAACACAAAAACCTATACGTGATGGTTTTGGCAACGCGTTGGTTGAATTAGGCCCAAAAAAAGATGTCGTAGTGCTGTGCGCTGATTTGAAAGAATCAACACGCTGTGAATGGTTTAGCAAACAATTTCCAAAACAATTCATTGAGTCAGGAGTTGCAGAGCAAAACATGGCATCAATTGGAGCGGGTCTGGCACTCATGGGGAAAATACCTTTTATCGCAAGCTATGCCATGTTCTCCCCAGGAAGAAACTGGGAGCAAATACGTACCACAATCGCATACAACAACGTGCCGGTCAAAATCATTGGATCACACGCAGGCATTAGTGTAGGTCCTGATGGAGCAACCCACCAAGCACTTGAAGATGTAGCAATTATGAGAACCATGCCGAACATGACTGTTGTTGTTCCTTGTGATACTGAAGAAGCACGCAAAGCAGCACACGCACTATACCAGTACAACAGCCCCTGCTATCTTAGATTAGCAAGAGAAAAAACAGCAGTCATCACAACAGCACAAACACCATTCACTATTGGAAAAGCAGAAGTCTTATGGACTTCAAAAAAACCAGTTTGTACAATTATCGCCAATGGACCGATAGTTTATGAAGCATTAGTTGCAGCACGCGCATTAGAAAAGAAAAAAATACAGGTCATGGTGCTTAACAACCACACAGTCAAGCCAA
Organism: Candidatus Woesearchaeota archaeon; assembly: GCA_023266895.1. Lineage (GTDB taxonomy): Archaea > Nanobdellota > Nanobdellia > Woesearchaeales > ARS49 > JAHFOI01. The sequence goes on along the minus strand of JAHFOI010000031.1, from coordinate 9,381 downwards.
TAGATACTGCAACAATTGTTCGCGCTGCAAAAATCTGCGGTGCAGTGGTGACTGCAGAAGAACACCAAATCATGGGAGGAATGGGTAGTGCTGTTGCTGAAGTGCTTGCACAAAAACATCCTGTACCCATAGAATTCATAGGCGTTCATGATTGCTTTGGAGAATCAGGAATGCCACGAGAACTCATGCAAAAATTCAAGCTCACACACAAAGATATTACTCTTGCAGTACAACGAGTGATACGCAGAAAATAATATCATGCCTGCTTCACAAAGGAATACCTAATGACTAACATCATCACACTTGGCGCAGCAACTATTGATGTGTTTGTGAACGTAACACCAGAGTTTCGAACAGATAAAAAACACATTGATGCATGCTTTCCCATAGGCAAGAAAATACTGATAGACACACTAAACACTAGCACGGGAGGCGGTGCAGTCAATACTGCAATAAGTTTTTCCAGACTTGGCTTAAAAACAAGCAGTGTTTGCGCAGTGGGAAATGATGAACATGGACACCTTATACAACAAGCACTTCTCAAAGAAAAAGTGAAATTTCTTGGGGTGTGTAAAAAAGAAAGAACTGGGTACAGTATTATTCTCACCGGACTTCAGCACGACAGAACAATACTTGCATTTAAAGGAGCAAATAATTCACTATTGCCTCAAGATATTTCGTGGAACAAACTCAGCACAACATGGCTATACTGTACAAGCATGCTTGGCAAAAGCCAAAAAACACTTGAACAAGCATGCCTTTGGGCAAAGAAAAACCAAATACCCTACGCAGTAAACCTCAGTACCTATCTGGCGACTAAGGGGTTGCGCAAACTACGAAAAATAGTGAAGAACTGCGATGCACTTATCATGAACAAAGAAGAAGCAGTTGCGCTGCTTGGTACACCAAACCTGACAACCCCTCAATTGCTCAGAAAAATTCAGGAACACGCAAAAATAGTTGTGATTACTGACGGCCCGCGAGGCGCAGTTGCATACAATGGAATTCACCAATATTCTATCCGACCACATCACATCAAGGTTATTGAAACAACTGGTGCAGGCGATGCATTTGGTTCAGGATTTGTTGCAGGACTTCACTTGTACCACAGCATTGAACGCGCACTACAGCTCGGACTTGTGCAATCTGAATCAGTTATTCAACACATTGGTGCAACACAAGGGCTTCTTACACGAAAACACGCTGAGCAACAAATGCGCAGACCTGCTCGAATAAAAATAACAAATATTGAACCTAAGTTTTAAAAGAAACTCTGAACAAGAACCACCATGGTAGAAGCGAAGAAATACAAAATAATATATGACCGAGAAGGCTGTATTGGCGCAGCAGCATGTGCTGCAGTGAATGCCAAAGATTGGGAAATTGTTGAGGATGGTAAAGCAAATCTCTTGCAAAGCAAAGAAGTCAGCAAAGGTGTCTGGGAGCGAATCATCACAGCACCAGAACTAAAAGCACACCTAGATGCTGCAGAAAGCTGCCCAGTGCGCGTTATCAAAATCATAGATCTAGAAACAGGAAAGCAGTTGTATCCCTAACTAAACCAGAGTATCTCTCTGTGAAACAGTTATCATTTTATCTTCCACCCAAATAAATATGCTGAATTTCTTTACGAGAAAGAATATCTTTACCACCATGCAACGCAACCTTACCATCCTCAAGCACATAAATTCTATCTGCAAGCTTGACTGCCTGACGCGCATTTTGCTCAACCATAAGAACAGACGTTCCTTGCTCATTAATTTTCTTAATCCGATTTAACACTGTTTGCATCATTTTTGGTGCAAGACCAAGTGAAGGCTCATCTAACAAGAGCAATTTAGGATCTTGCATGAGCGCCCTTCCCATGGCAAGCATTTGTTGTTGACCCCCCGAAAGCGCAAAAGCATAGTCCTTCATTTTAGGTTTTAGTTCAGGAAACTGCAAAAGAGTACTCGCAATACGTTCTTGCACAACATCATTGTCCTGAGTGAGGTATGCCCCCATTTCTAAGTTTTCCCGGACCGTGAGACTGCCAAATACTTGCCTTCCCTGAGGAACAAGACTCATGCCCAATTGAATAAGATCATGCGTGTGAAGTGCACGAACATCTTTTTCCTGAAAACAAATCTTTCCAGAATACACATCAACAAGCTTGAACACACTCTTCAAAACAGTAGTTTTTCCAGCACCATTTGGGCCAATAAGAACAACAATCTCACCAGGATCAACACGCAAAGAAACATTATTCAAGACTTTTAAGGCACCATACCCTGCACAAACATTTTTTAGTTCAAGAAAGCTCATTTTCCCAAGTACACCTCAAGCACACGACGATTTTTCTTAATCACAGCAGGAGTTCCTTGCGCAAGCACACACCCCTCATTCAACACAATGACGTGATCACTTAAACTCATGACAAAATCCATATCATGCTCAATCAAAAGCACTGTTGTGCCATTTTTTGCAGCACACCTAATGATCTTCTTAAGTTGTTCACGCACAAAAGGATTTACTCCAGCAGTAGGCTCATCAAGCATGAGAAACGAATGAGGAAATAGTAATGCGCGAGCAAGCTCAACAAGACGCTGCTGACCATAACTCAAATCAGTACATTTCGTGCTCAATGACTTTTTAACACCAAAAGACACAAGCATTTTTTTCAACACCACATCAGAAACTTCTTTTGCAACAAGTAAGTTTTGTTTAATAGTTAAGTTTTTGAATAAGCGTGTGAGCTGAAAAGTTCTACTTATGCCCTTACGAGCAATTTCATGTGTTGCACTACCGGTTATGTCCTCAGACTGAAAGACCATTCGACCTTCATCAAGAGGCTGAATCCCTGAAATAATATTAAACAAAGTGGTTTTACCAGCACCATTAGGACCAATGAGTGCAGTGATTGTACCTTGCGTCACATCAAATGAACACTTGTTCACTGCAGCAACACCCCCAAACTTTTTGGTTACATTTTCAACACATAATATGCTTTTCATGAAAGATCCACCTTGCCAAAGATACCGCGTGGCCTGTACACCAACATACCAATTAAAATAAGCGCAAAAAGTATTGCGCGCGCAGGACCAACAATACTGCTCGAAAAACCAATAAATCGCAATGGCTCAGGCAAGAGAAAAATAATAACCCCACCAATAACACTACCCTTGTTGCTTGCAAGACCGCCAAGAATAACCATTGCAAACATGAGAATCAAGTCATCAATGCTAAAAACTGAAGGATCAATAAATGTGATAAAATGCGCAAAGAAAAAACCAGCAAGCGCTGCAATAGACGCAGAAACGCCTAATGCAAGCATGCGATATGCAAACACATTCTTGCCCAACACCATTGCACCAAGCTCATCATCACGAATGGCTTGCAATGTTCTGCCAATACTTGATTTGGTAAGCCATGAAACAAGGAGTGCAACAATCACTGTGCTCAGACTAATCCAGAACAAGTATTGTTCATTGCTTGCAACAAGTCGCGGAATTCCTGGAATGCCTAATGCACCGCGAGTCAAAGACTGCCAATTTCTTGCAATTGCAGCCATGATAAACGTAAACCCGAGCGTTGCAAGTGCGAGATAATCACCTCGCAACCTTGCAGTAGGAAATGCCAACAGTATTCCTGCAATAAGTCCGCCAATAATTGCAAGGATGCACGTAAGCCATAATGGCAAGCCTTGCATGGAAAGAATTGCAGTAATGTATGCACCAATACCAAAAAACGCAACATGCCCTAAGTTTAGCATGCCTGTAAAACCAAGCGCAAGGTTCAGACTTATGGCAAGCATGACATACATGCATGAAAGAATGCCTAAATGAATAAGGTATGCGCTAAATGCCATGTTATCCTCTCTCAAAACGTTTACCTAAAATCCCTTCAGGTTTGAGAAGCAAAAACACAAACAACAACACAAATGCAATTGCATCTTTATAGCCTGAAGGCAAGTACCAGATGCCAAGATTTTCAACCATGCCTAACACAAGAGCTCCAAGAATTGAACCATGCACTGACGTCACCCCACCAATTACTGCACCAGTAAAACCTTTAATCACCAATGACAAACCCATACTAGGGTACAAGTTTTGTTCAAGACCAATCAACATGCCTGCAATACCACCAAGTGCAGAACCAAGAATAAATGTTGCAAGATACATACGCGAAGGATTAATGCCAACAGTCTGCGCTATTGCATTATTATCAGCAACTGCACGAAGCGCTTTACCCAAACGCGTACACTTCATAAGATAGTATAGTAAACCAAACAACAACGCAGATGTTGCAATGATGACAACTTGAATAAGTGTGATGCGCGCGCCAAGAATAGTATAGACTGGATTGTGTTGCGCAAGAGGAATTGTTTTCACATCAGCACCAAAGCCTATCAAAATCAAGTTAGTTGTAAGAATCATCAAACCAATTGAAGCAATAAGAAGCACTGCATTACTTGCATGACGCTTTCTGAGCTGCTTATACACACTCCAGTCCATGAACACGCCAAACAATACTGTTGTGACAAGCGCGAGAAGAATTGCAGGCACTGGAGAAAACCATTGAGAAAACATAAACAAAAAGTACGCGCCAGCAGCAACCACGCCACCATGCGCGAAATGCATGAACTTCATAACAGAACAAATAAGAGAAAACCCTGCTGCAACAAGTGCATAAATCGCTCCAGCAATAAGACCATTCAACAACAATTGTGCAAGGATGGAAGACATGAGCAGGTTCTATAACAATAATATTTAAGCTTGCCTATATTGAGAATATTCTGCAACACCATAGTTTAGCGTAAAGAACTACTACTCAAAAAAACGTACTCTGAACTCATGAAACAACATTCCAAGAACCATTACGCCATTGCCTCATACGAAGGCTTCCTGTTATTAACTCTCCTTTTTCATCAAAAGTTATTTCACCAGAAGCACCTTCATACAATTTAGTGTTTGCTAGTTGAGTTCTGATGCAGGTTTTATCCTTACCACAAGTTGTGGCTATTTGCGAAAAAAGGTTGGCAGCGTCATAGCCTAATGCAACAAAGTATGCTCCATTCTTTCCAGTTTGTTCATTGAATTTTTCCTTGAACTCACTGCCTTTTTGCCATTGATCAGATTCATACATTCCAACTGTTGTGTAGAGTCCTTCTGCAGATGCGCCTGCTGCAGCAATAGTTGACTGAGGAAATGCAGTGCCTGAAGTCAGAAGAGGACTCTTGATACCTGCTTCTTTAATTTGTTTTAAAATAACTGCCCCGTCATCTCCTTGACTCAAAACAACAAGCACATCTGGATTTCGAGTCTGAATTTTAGCAAGCTGAACTCGCACATCTGACGCGCTCGCAAGAACATAATTTTCCTCTGCAACAATTGTTCCTTGATAATTCTTTTTTGTTTCTGCAGCATATCCTCTGCCTGCATCATTATCTTGGTATAAAATAGCGAGATTCTTCCAGCCTTGTTTGTTTGCAAAATCAGCAAGAGCTTTACCATCTTGCTCAGAAGAATATCTGATTCTAAAAACGAAATCACCAATGTTAGAGATAATCGGAGAATTTGCTGCAACAACAATCACCGGTATTGATTTTTGCTGAGCCACTGTGCCATATGCAATAGTTGGTGAAGAACAATCAGATGATATGATGCCATCAACATTGTCAAGTTCAGTTAGTTTGGTGAATGCAGAAAGGCCTACTTTAGGATCGCATTGTGAATCCTCATAAATTATTTTGATATTTGAGGCATTCGCAAACTCAACACCCTCTCTTCCCCACTGACCATACACTGCTTGAGAACCAGTAAGCGGACCAAGAAAACCGATCTTGATGGGTACTGATTGAGTCTGCATTTCTTGATTTTGTGAGCACGCACTTACTATGATAAAAAAAATCAGACTAAAAAATAATTCATTCACAAGTTTCATCACCTAAATTATGATCCGTAGATATAAAAATCTTGCTATATTCTCTTTATTTGAGAGAAGCAAAAATCGAAAAATTTTACTTTTTTTTGCCTGCAGTTTTTCACGCCCTTTTCCTGTGTTTCACAAACTCCCACACCACTGGCAAAAGAGAAACAATAATAATCCCAATAATCACTATACCAAAATTTCGCTGGACAAGCGGAGTGCTACCAAACAAATAACCGCCAAACAAAAACAAACTCACCCAGGCAACACCACCCACTACATTATATGTAATAAATGTTTTGTAATGCATGCCTGCCATGCCCGCAACACAAGGCGCAAGAGTTCTCACAATAGGAATAAAGCGCGCGAGCACAATGGTTTTTTTGCCATGCTTTTCATAAAAACACTCAGTTTTATCAAGATGACTCTTTCTGAAAAACGCAGAATCATGAGTGAACCATGATTTGCTGATACGCTGACCAATCCAATAATTCATTGAATCACCAAGAATTGCAGCAACACACAACAAACCCCACAATAACCAGACACTTAACCAACCAGTGCTTGCAAAAGCACCAGTGGCAAACAACAAAGAATCACCAGGCAAAAAAGGCATGATTACCAAACCAGTTTCGCAAAAAATAACAAGAAAAAGCAACGCGTACAACCAACCACCATACTGTTGCGCCAGAGGCTGTAAATAGTTTTGCACGTGAAGCACAACATCAACAAGCTTCATTAGAATAGCTGGGAGAGCCATATTCTATAAAAAACACGTGTGATTTAAGAAGGTTTGCACAACTTAGGCTCTGTCCTAAATCTCGGTTTTGACCTCGCCAGACTCACTTTGGTTCGTGGGTTGCAAGATACTCGCAACCAGCTCTGCCGTGCTCGCAGTCTATAATACTGCCAGTTTTGCCCTACAGCCTCGGTGTCATCACTTCGTTCTGAACACCTACTCATTAACGTTCGCAGGTGTCATCGGGCAGGCACAGCTTACACCAGAACCTGCGCGCACCGAAAAGGAGGCAGACTCACTTCGTTCGTAGGTTATAATTTGCTTCGCAAGATTATAACCAGAGCTGGACATTTAGGACAGAGCCATATTTAGAACAATACTTAAAAAGAACAGAACTCTGTAAAGGGCTGGGGAGTTATGGTATTAATAATTGTTGAGGCATGGAAGCAAGAACAAGCTGAATTTTGCAGTGTAGAGCTAAGAAAATTAAAAACAGGAATTATGAACGCGCTTAATGACTCCACTCCTGATTTCCATGATTCGTCAAGTAATTCTCCAACAGCTCTGGCATTTTATTATACAAGGAATTTAAGATATCCTTTTTGTTTCTTTGATCAACTCGAGGAAATAGAGCATGTTTTTCGTACTGCAGAAAGTTTATACAAGCAGGAACTTGACAGAGGAACAGGAGTTGTTAAAGCAGGTGACGTACGAAATTTAGCAATAGAGCTTTTAGCATATGAAAGGCAAATGGTGGAGTTACGAGAGACTGTCAAAAAAGACCTGACCAGACTCAATGAGCTTGTAAAGTCCGCACAAAAGCATGCACCAAGTGACATGCTTTGTCAAGTCATTCTACCATATGTGTACAGAAATATTCCTGCAAACAACAATGCCCAAAGGAGAGTCATACGTATTGTAGAAGCAGAAGCACTACGTGCAGGATTATCACAAAAAAGCATTCAGCTTTCAAGCATACGCCACAGAAGAGAAACTATTGATTGGCTAACAACACAAGAAAATCTATACTTGCAAGTATGTTCGTATCTCTTGTAAGGTCTCTGCAAGAGGTTGAAGCTCATCAGCAGGCATTTTTTTAACCATTTGGGGCTGTGCAAGCAAGATGTTTACTTGTTCAAGAAACTCAACAAGTTCAGAACGTATGCTCTGATATTTCTTGGTGTTTTGTTCCTTCAGTGTTTTAAGTATGAAACACTGCTTACGCAACGAAGACCATTGCTTGCGTAACGCAACAGTTGCCACGTAATACTCTTCAAAATTTTTAAAGGATTTTATTTTCGGCATAAATCTTTCTAGAATGGCTCTCTATTTAAAACTTTCTTGAGACCCTTTTCAGAGCTGTGTCTTTGAAAAAGGCAAGCAATCATGTTGAGCAGTATGAGTCTGACGAGGTCAAAATCAAGATGTAGAACAACGCCTGCAACTGTGTGACAAAATCACACTCTTATTTTCTTAGATCACATCAACATCATGCGCTTTACTTTCACGCAAGCCAGCACCAGTTATGCGAATAAATTCTGCGTTTTTTTGAAGCTCAAGAATGTTTTTTGCACCACAATAGCTCATACCACTTTTCAATCCACCAACAAGCTGCCTGCACACATCTTTAACAGATCCTTTATACGAAACAAGAGACTCAACACCTTCAGGAACAATGGTCTGTAATGCTTTTTTGGTCGCCTCATTTTCTCGCTCTTGTCTTGCTGAACTCGCGTCAAGTGATGCCATACCCCTATAAATTTTAACTTTACGCCCATTTCTTGTTATCGCAATGCCAGGACTTTCCTCAGTACCTGCAAAAAGACTTCCTGCCATGATTGTGCTCGCACCAGCAGCAAGCGCCTTAGTAACATCGCCTGAATTTTTTATTCCAGAATCCGCGATAATTGGCACACCGTACTCTTTTGCCACACTAACTGCATCCATAATAGCAGTCAGTTGAGGAACGCCACATCCTGTAATGATGCGAGTAATACAAATGGTTCCTGCACCAACACCTACTTTTACCGCATCAGCGCCGGCGTTAATTAAGTCTAATGTGCCTTCAACTGTTGCCACATTTCCTGCAATAACTTCAGTGGAAAATTTTTCTTTGAGAGTTTGTAGTGCAGTAATAACTTGATCTGCATGACCATGCGCAATATCAATCACAAGAACATCAACGCCTGCATTCACAAGCGCTTCTGCACGCTCAACATATCCAGGACGCACACCAACTGCCGCACCAACAAGCAAGCGACCTTTTTTATCTTTAGCAGCAAGTAAGTTTTCACGCATGAATAAATCCTTTGCCGTAAGTAAACCACGCAACATAAAATTTTGATCAACCAAAGGAAGTTTTTCTATTTTTTGCTGCACAAAGATTTTCTTTGCATCATCAAGAGAAATACCAATTGGCGCAGTTACGAGGTCTTTTGTCATAACCTCGCGCAATGATTTATGCAGATCGTTCTCAAACAACAAATCTTTACGTGTTACAATGCCTTTAAGCAAATCCTGCTCAGTGATAAGAACACCGCTTACACCCCATAGATCAAGCATTCTTTGAGCATCATGAACAGTTGCTTCGGGAGAAAGCTTGTGCGGTTGTTCGATCATGATGTTCTCTGCACGCTTCACTCGTCGCACATGCTCAACTTGCTCATCAACACTTAAAAAACGGTGAATAATGCCAATACCGCCCTCACGTGCCATAGCAATGGCCATTGGTGCTT
>JAHFOI010000049.1 GCA_023266895.1 Candidatus Woesearchaeota archaeon | reverse complement strand
AACGTTTGTTTGGATCGCACGTGCGCTCTCGCACGGCGTCAGCACAGCGCGCAGAAATATTCTCACGATTCATCGCCTACAATATCGGTGCAATAATTCTCACGACTTTCTACAGAGCCTTTCCCACCACTATCTTTAATAATACAGCCTCTATTTCTTTATTGATGACACAAGCACAAGTTGGGGATAAAGTTAGTATTGTGACACATCAAGAAGCATATGAAGGTATTCTCATGCCTGAGAATAAAGACTTTGTGATAGTCAAATTAGCCTCAGGGTATAATGTTGGTGTGAGCAAAGTGCGGATTAAAGAAGTAAAAATATTGCAGGCAAACACCACTCTGAAAAAAGATATGCTTCAGGCACAAAAAAATCAAACCACCAGCGCACTAACTTCTGAAAAAAACACTGGACTACCCATTATTTCAATACTCCACACTGGAGGCACAATTGCCTCAAAAGTTGATTATGATACTGGTGCAGTGTTTGCACAGTTTTCTCCAGAAGAACTCGTGAACATGTTTCCAGAACTCAAAACACTTGCCACAATCAAGTCACGACTCATACGACAAATGTGGTCTGAAGACATGCGGTTTTCTCACTACAATATTTTGTGCAAAGAAGTGATTCAAGAAATAAAAAACGGAGCTCACGCAGTGCTCATCACACATGGCACAGACACAATGCACATGACTTCAGCAGCACTTGCGTTCATGCTTCAACACTGTCCTGTGCCAGTTATTTTGGTTGGCGCCCAACGCTCGTCTGATCGCGCAAGTTCTGATGCAGCATGGAACTTACTGAGTGCAGTTACATTTGTTACCACAACAAACTTTGCTGAAGTAGGCATTTGCATGCACGAAAACCTTCATGACGAAAACTGCGTTATACTGCCTGCAACAAAAACAAGAAAAATGCATTCATCACGACGTGATGCATTCAAAGCAATCAACACAACACCTTGGGCACGAGTTAATCCAAAAACACGTGCCATTAATTTTTTCAAAACAGACTATCACCCGAGACAACAAACACACGATCTGCCTTTCAGGCCCTTCAAAGAAGATATGAAAGTGGGCTTGCTCAAAATGCACACCAACATGTACGCCTCACAATACCTTTTCTACAAAGGCTGGGATGGGCTTGTACTTGAAGGCTCTGGCATGGCGGGTAACATTCCAATTAATGAAATTGATGAGCTCACCAAAGAGCACACTTCAATTTACAACTCAATCAAAGACTTGATAAAATCTGGAACAGTGATTCTTACCACAACACAAACGCTGTACGGCGCGCTTAACATGAATGTATATACTACAGGAAGAAAAATGCAAGATGTAGGAATCTTAGGCAATTTTTGCGACATGCTACCAGAAGTTGCATTCATCAAGCTTGCATGGCTCCTAAGCAATTACACTCGTGAAGAAAGCAAAGAACTTGTTGTGATGAACCTTGTAGGAGAAATATCCTCACGCATTGAAGTAAACAACCATGAACAATTCTGAAGAACTCATGTGTGGTATTGAAATTCACGCCCAACTTGAAGGCACAAAACTCTTTTGTAACTGTAAAACAAGAATACGTGATGATCCAGCGCATGTTGTGGTCAAACGCTTTATGCGCGCAACAGCAGGAGAGCTGGGTGACATAGACCCTGCAGCAGCAAAAGAAATTGAAAAAGGCAAGTACAACTTATATCAATCATACCAAGACTCAACATGCCTTATTGAACTTGATGAAGCACCACCACAACAACTAAGCATAACTGCACTCACTACAGGAATACAAGTGGCAAAAGTGCTCAACATGAAGTTTGTTGATCAAATTCAGATCATGCGCAAAACAATTGTTGATGGCAGCACAACATCAGGATTTCAACGAACCGCACTGCTTGCCACGAAAGGACACCTGAAGACAAGTGCTGGAGAAGTCAGGATCAAAGCGATTTGCATTGAAGAAGATGCATGCAAGATTATCAAACAAGAAAAAGATCATACAACGTATTCATTAGACAGACTTGGCATACCACTCTTAGAAATAGCAACAGAAGCAGATATCACAAGTGCTGAGCAGTGCGCTGAAACCGCAGAACGCATAGGACTCATTGTCAAAAGCACAGACACAGCAAAACGAGGCCTCGGCACCATACGACAAGATGTAAATGTCTCAATACCAGGAGGAGAACGTGTAGAAATTAAAGGGGCACAAGATCTTGCCACTCTACCGTTGCTTGTACGTTTTGAAGCACAACGACAACGAGGCTTGCTCGCAATCAAAGATGAACTCAAAAAAAAAGAAAATGCTGAGCTAAAACCATTTTTTGTTGATGTGAGCACAGAATTTTCAGACACACAATGTAAAATGATTCATGATCTTCTTGCAAACAAAGGGATTGTACTTGGGGTTAAGCTCTCACACTTTGCAGGAATTCTTGGCAAAGAACTCCAGCCTAACAAACGATTTGGCACAGAACTCAGTGATTATGCAAAAACATATGCAGGCGTGGGAGGTATCTTTCATTCTGACGAAGAACTATCAAAATATGGTATCAGCACACAAGAAGTTGAATGCGTGAAAAACACTCTTTTTTGTGAGAGTAATGATGGATTTGTGCTTGTTGCTGCTGGTAAGGAAAAAGCAAATCACGCATTACACACAGTTGTAGAACGTGCAAACAATGCTCTTAAAGGAGTTGTTCGCGAAGTGCGCAAGGCAAACCTTGATGGCACAACAAACTTTCTCAGACCCCTGCCAGGAGCAGCACGCATGTATCCCGAAACAGATGTGCCACCAATTACGCTTACCAAAAAGTTTTGTGATTCAGTAGCTATACCAGAGCTTATTGAAGCACGAGTGAAGAGATATGAAACACAAGGACTCTCAAACGACCTTGCAATGCTTGCAGCAAAACATGAAGAATGGAAAAACTTTGACAAACTTGTTGAGCTGCATTCACGATTAAAACCAGCATATCTTGCTGAAATCTATTTTGGTGCAGCAATAAGCATACGACGACAATTCAATATTGAAATACAGCCAACATTTCAAGATTTTAACACCTTATTTGCTGCACTTTCAGCTCAAAACATAAGTAAAGAATCAGTGCTTGAGATTTTAAAGGAAAACACACCTGTTGCTGAAATACTTTCAAAGTATGCGCTACTTTCAGATGTTGCACTAGAACAGGAAATCAAAAAAATTGCAGAACAACACGAAGGAATAGCATACAACGCACTTATCGGCATTGCCATGAAAGAACTCCGAGGAAAAGCAGCAGGACAAAAAATTGCAGAAATGGTGAAGAAAGCAACAGAAAAGTTGATGTAGGCTTTTTTTAAGCATATTTTTTAAGAATCTTTTCTAATACAGGTTTCCACTCAGGCATTTTCTCAGCGGTCTTCAAATTACGTTTGAATAGAGAAAGATTAGCCATAAACTCTGCCCAATCTTGACTATTAAACTCCTCAACACACATACCAAACCCACACCTTTTCACATGAAATGCATTAAACTCTTGTTCAAACTGCCCTTGCACAGGAATGG
>JAHFOI010000030.1 GCA_023266895.1 Candidatus Woesearchaeota archaeon | reverse complement strand
AACGTTTGTTTGGATCGCACGTGCGCTCTCGCACGGCGTCAGCACAGCGCGCAGAAATATTCTCACGATTCATCGCCTACAATATCGGTGCAATAATTCTCACGACTTTCTACAGAGCCTTGAGAATTACTGTCTGGGTGTGGGTATTTCATTATTCAAACATGCTGTGCAAAAATTGTTTGGTGTAAGTTTTGTTTTGAGTATGTCTTGAGAAAATAGTCCTTTTTTGACAAGTTGTTCTGTGACAGCGTGTCCTTCTGCTGAGGCAAGTACTTGTTTGAGTCCGTCAAGGGTCATGTAGTATACTGCGTCTGCGCCAAGTTCTTCAACTACTTGGTCTGTAGTTCGGTATGCGGCAAGCAGTTCTTTGTAGGTGTGCATGTCTATGCCCCAATCACATGGGTGTTTAACTGGTGGCCAGGTGGAAAAAAAGTAGACTGCTGCTGCGCCTGCAGCGCGTAAATCTGCAATGAGTCCTTTAGAAACCGTGCCTCGCACTATGGAGTCATCAATGACTGCAATTCGTTTTCCTTCGACAATGCCTGGGAGGACAACATGTGCTTTTTTTGCGGCTTTAAGTCGTGCTTCTTGAGTTGGTTTCATAAATGTTCTGCCACCAAATGAATATTTTTCAATTGCAAAGTTTGGCTGGAGGCCCATGACTTTGGCAAAGCCCATGCTTGCAGGAATTGCAGTTTGTGGCACAGGCATGACTGCATCAATAGTTTCTTTGAGTTCAAGATGCTGTTGTGCAAGAAGCATGCCTAGTCTGTATCGTACATCATTCACGCTTAGTCCGTTCATGACTGAGGATGCGCGCGCAAAGTACACGTGTTCAAAGGGGCACATTTTTTTTTCTGAAGTAATCAGAATTTTGCTGGTGACTTCAAGTTTTTCATTTATGATGATAAGCTCTCCTGGTTCAATGTCTCTGATGTTTTTGTAATTGTCTACTTGTAGTGCAATGCTTTCTGAGGCTATGCCAACGCTATCTTCTCGAAATCCTATCACTCCTGGTCTGATGCCTCTGGGGTCCCGAAAGCCTACTAAGTAGTTTTTGCCTTGAATACTAAATGCTGCGGTGCAAGTGTATGCGCCTACAAGTTTTTGCATAGTTGCGTGAACTGCGTGTGTTATGGCATCAATATCATTGCCGTTATGCTGAAATACCTGTGCAAGAAGGCGTACAATAGGTACTGCATCGCAAGAAGATGTTAAGTCACTTCCTGGCCAGTAGCCTTTTGTTGGTGGGCTGAGAAGTTCTCGTAGGTTTGCATCATTCACGATGTGTCCGTTTTCTGCAATTCCTATTTTGGTTCCATCTTTTGCAACATCATAAAAAGGTTGAGCGTCTCGTTTGCGTGCGGCTAAGTCTTTGCCGCCAATAGTGGGGTAGCGTGTGTGGCCTATGGCAGTATTGCCTACAAGCTGTTGATGGATGCCATCTTCTTTTTCAAGCTCAAATGCGTGCGTGACTGGTCCTGGACTTTTGTGCACGGCAATAATGCCTGCCATGGAAAGTGCTCCAGTTGTGTCTTGACCCCGGTGTTCAAGCTGGCCGAGCATATTAAGAACATCATAAATTGCATTGCCTTTTTTTGTAATCGCGCCTGCAATACCGCACATGAATAAACGTGTACAACTGCTTGTTTTTAAGGTTGTGCCTCGTGTGAGTTTTTTCAAAAATTTTTAACCAGGTGTTTCTCGTCAACAAATTTATATAGTAGGTATCTTGACTGAGCACATGGATGACCGTATTTACAGTATTGTTGTTGAACAGAATGATGTCAGTTGGAAGTCTATTATTTATGAACTTATTCAGTCTGAGCAAATGGATCCTTGGGATGTTGATGTTGCAACACTGACTCAAAAATACATTGCGCGAATTCAGGAATTAAAGCAATCTGATTTGAAATTAAGCGGTAAAGTATTGTTGTGTTGTGCCATGCTTCTGAAGTTGAAGTCAAAGCGTTTGGTTGGTGAGGATTTGGATTCGTTTGATCGCTTGCTTGCAGGCAATCAAGTTTCTGAAGAGGATTTTTATGAGGGTGTTGAGCATGATTTGCAACAAAAACCTCAGGAAATTATTCCAGAACTACAGCCTCACTTGCCTCTTCCTCGTCAGCGTAAGGTGTCAGTGTATGATCTTGTTCGTGCTTTGGAAAAAGCTTTAGAAGTAAAGCGTAGGCGTGTGTTGCGTAATACTCCTCCGCCTGTGATGCATGCTCCTGAGCACAAGTTTGATCTTACGCAGGCAGTCAAGGATTTGTTTTTGCGTATTCTTGGCTTGTTTGGTGCTGCACAGAAAATCACGTTTTCTTCATTACTGCCTTCTGATTCAAAGCATGATAAGGTGTTCACGTTTATTCCTCTGCTTCATTTGGCAAATCAAGGCAAGATTGGTCTTGAGCAAGAGGTTGCATTTGGTGAGATTTCTGTTGAGGTGCGTGAGGGTGCACAGGCTGATACAAAAGAGTCTGATAAAAAAATGCCTGTCATGTCAGTACAGGATGCACAAGAGTAATGAGTAGAAAACAATATCAACCATCATCTTTAATAACTCTCTTCTGTTAGGTGTTTTTATGCAAAAAAATGCAAAGGAAATAACGAATAAAAAGGAAGTGCAAGAGCACATGATTGCGCTGCAGATTTTAGATCATCAGCTCAAGCAAGGTCAGCAGCAGCTTATGGTGATTGAGCAGCAAGTGAGTGATCTTGAGACAGTACGTGTTGGTCTTATTGATTTGGCAGGTTCGTCTTCTGGTAGTGAGTTGTTTGTTCCTTTCTCGTCAGGTATTTTTGTGAAGGCTGAGCTTAAGGATGTTTCACATGTGCTAGTGAATATTGGTGCAAGCACTGCGGTGAAAAAAACTTTGCCAGAGGCACAGCAAATTGTTGATGTACAAATAAAAGAGTTGCGCGAACTCCAAGGGCAATTAAGCGGTCAAGTGCAGCGTCTTGTTGCTGAAGCTGAGCGATTGCAGGAAAAAGTGAGTGCCACGCAGTAACTCACTGCTTCAGAAAGTATTCAATAGCTTTTTTAACTCCAGCGTTCTTTTCTAGGCTATGTTTAAGTTTCTGAAGGAAAAACTGTCGAATGCAATTAAATCCTTTACAAAAGGTGTTGAGCAAGCTTCTGAAGAAATAGCTTCGCCTGATGATTCAAAACCTGCAACGCATGAGCCCAAAAAAGTAGCACAACCAAAGAGTGCTGCGCAACAGCCTGTAACAACAAAAAATATTCCCGAAATTCTTGTCAAAAAGAAAATTCCTGTTATCCCATCTGTGAAAAAGAGTTCGCTTTCTGAAAAACCACCCAACAAACCAGTCGTATTTGCAGAACCTGAGCCTTCTGGATCTGTGCTGCTAAATAACGTGGCTACACCTGCTGAAGTAACAACAATGCCTGAACCTTTTGTTGTTAAAAAAGATCCTGCACCAGCACCTCCTGAAAAAAAGGGTTTTTTCTCTCGGATGTTTGGCAAAAGTGAGGAAAAACAGGATTCAGTTGGCCAACAAGTAAAGTCTGATGAAAAGCAGGGTGTGATTTCCAAAATAACTCAGGTTATTACCGCAAAAAAGATTTCTTCTCAACAGTTTGACACACTCTTTTGGGATCTTGAGGTTGGTCTTCTTGAGAATAATGTTGCGCTTGAGGTTATTGAAAAGCTTCGCTCTGACTTACGCACAGCTCTTGTGGACAAACCCTTGCCACGAAGTCGTGTGGAAGAGAGTATTGCAGAGTCTTTGCGAACAAGTGTGCAGTCTTTATTTCTTCCAACATTCAGTCTTGCTGAACGCGTGCGTAGTAAAGAATGCAAGCCTTTTGTGATTGTGTTTGTGGGAGTGAATGGCAGTGGCAAGACAACTTCTATTGCAAAAGTTGCGCAATATCTTATTAACAATGGTCTTTCTGTTGTTCTTGCTGCTGGCGATACGTTTCGTGCGGCAGCGATTGATCAGCTTCAAATTCATGCCGATGCCTTAGGTGTTCGTTTAGTAAAACATGACTATGGTAGTGATGCTGCTGCAGTGGCCTTTGATGCAATTAAGCATGCTGAGTCTCAGCATCGTGATGTAGTGTTAGTTGATACTGCAGGCAGATTGCACACGAATACAAATTTAATGGATGAAATTAAGAAAGTGATTCGCATTGCAAAACCTGATTTGAAAGTATTTGTTGGTGAAGCAATTACTGGTAATGATTGTGTTGAGCAGGCGCGTGAGTTTGATGCTGCAATAGGTATTGATGGTGTTGTGCTTGCCAAGGCAGATATTGATGAAAAAGGCGGTGCAGCAGTTTCGGTGAGTTTTGTAACCAAAAAACCTATTTTGTTTCTTGGCACTGGTCAGGAATATGGTGATTTAGAAGAGTTTAGTCCAGAGGCTGTTGTGCAGCAGCTGGGTATTGTGTAGTTAAACGAAAAGAATTCAACACTTCCTAATATTTTCTACAATAACTGCTTTCTTTGAGCACAAAATAACATTTCTTCCTTCACGTGATTTAGGGGTGAGTTTGAGTTGTTGAATGTTTCCTGCGCCTGTGGTGTGAATGAGTATGTTTGCAGCTCCTGCTTGAGGGATTGGTGCGGTGAGCAGACTTTCTTGGACAAGTGTGTTTTTTTCTCCAATCACTCGTGCGTGCACATCCCACACTTGGTGGTCTTCAGTTTCTAGAGTGAGTTGTAGGGTTTCATCGTGCTGGCATACTTTTGGGAGTCCTTGGATGTTTACAACATGAATGTCTGCAGTGTCGCAACCAGTGCCTACTTCGCTTTTGTTGTTGACAAACTCTGCTTTTTCTTCAATGTATTTTTCTCCCCAGCTCATCACAATCGCACCAAGAATTACTGCAAATGCAATGAGGAGTACAGTCGCAATCAACGGACTCATCCCTCGAGTGTTCATGTTGTTTTTGCATTAAGGCTTATATAAAAAGGTTTGCAAAGATCTTGGCAAGGTTTTTTGAATTACTCTTGTGTGTCTTAGTTTTTTTCAGATCTCTTCTTTTTACGTAGGCAGCACACCTACTTTTTTTCCAAAAATCTAAAACAATCTAATATATTCAAGAATTGTTATTTTTGCTTTCAGTGAAATATAGATGATCAACAAGATGACTAACAGTGAGATGATTAGTCCGATCACATATGACCATCCTGGTAGTTCTGCGCGTTTGTTCATGATAACACTTTTATGTTTTCTTCCGGAACTAAAAATTGAGGTTCTGTATCACTTTTTTGTTCACTAATTATTTTGTATAAATACCCTTCAACCCATTCTGGTTTTTGGTTTGCAATAATGCCAGTTCCTGTTTTAGCTGTATCTGATTGTAGGTTTTCTTTTGTGAGAGTCCATGAAACCCTGTCTCGATATTTGTAAGCAGGAGTGCGAAGGTCTGATTCTTGCACGTACAATGTTTCTGGAAGATCAAAGTCAGTAAAACCTTCTCGTATGATCTTGAGTGCATACACTGTTTTAGTATCAAGAAGATGTGCTCTTAGTACGGTTCCTGCGCGTTTTTTTTCTTGATCCTGCCACCACACAATACTGCCGGGTGATATGCTTCCTGTAGTTGTGGTAAGGTGCATTTTTGTGAGGTGAAGGTCTTTTTCTAGCTGGTGAATTATGCGGGGTTGTGGTTCAAGTTGCATGAGTTTGTAATCAAATATGCCCTGCTCGTTAGGCGTGCTCGCAAGCACAATTGTTTTTTGCTCTGGCCAATTGACTAAATCTCCTTGTGTGAAAAGTGATTTTTTTGCAGGCAAGAGGTGGTCTTGCACCAGCCATACTGTTGCTGGTTGACTTGGATCTGTTGAAAAATCAACTAAGTAAAGGTAGTATTTTTCTTGTGCATCAATAGCTTTGACAACACCTGTTCCTTTATACTCTTTATCAAACCACCACACACTATCCCCTTCTTTGAATTGTGGCAGTTCTTCTTTTGTTGGTTCTGCAAGGGCTGGTGAGAACATGTTCCAGTTTTTGTCAGCATAGTTTTTGAGTGACGCTAAGGGTCCTGTGACAATAAGCCAGAGTGCAATAAGGCTTAGTGCAATCAGGATGATTGCGCCAAGACTAAGGCTTCCTAGCTTAGATATAGCTGGCATCTCTCCCTCCGTAATGCAGCGTCTTTGTATGGTACGAGTTCTATGCTGTCCAGTGCGTCAATGCTTGCAAGTGATGGTGTTTCAAAACCAAGATAGGTTGCGGTGTCTTGTCCTGCAATTCCTCCAGCTACTGCTCCGGTTCCTGCTGCACCAAGTGTTGTTAGCACGGCAAGACTTGTTCCGCCGCTAGGTATGGCAAGAAGTACTGCCGAGGTAAGTGCTACTCCTGCAGTGACATAAGGGTGTTCTTTGACAATTTTTTGAAATGCTTCTTTTGCTGCTTGTGCTTTTGGTTTTGCTCTGTGCACATACATGACTGCCAAACTTTTATCTGTTGGTATATCTTTCATGAGTGTGATGATGAGTGGTTGGTTTGGTTCTGCGCTTTGCATAAAATAATCATAATATGTTCGTTGCAGTCGGTCTATGGGCACAATTGCTGAACGCAGGAATGGTTCAAAGCTTTGGACACTTTTTTTCTCTAAATTGACTGGCTGCTCTCCTGAAAAGTGTATGGCTGAGCAAAGCACACAGGTTGTAATTGCCGTGTCTTCAAAATCATTTGGCGTGTTCCATGCCCATGATTTTACAATGTTCCAATTTTTTTTGTCCCATTCATTAAATGCGTTTATTTTGCCATGCCATACTTTGTCCCAGCATTGTTTAAGCTCGCTTGCAACTGCTATGTCAAAGGCCCATTCAAGCTGTTGTTGATGATTTGTTGGATCGCTAAAGTACTGGTTTGCTCTACTTGCAAGGTAGGTTTTTGGTCTGTTGGTGAGTAGTTCTTTAATCCCTCGTCTTCCTAGATCAGTGTCTTGATTAAGGGTTTGCTGGCTAAGCACTGTTTCTGTTGCCTCGCATGCTGGTGGAATAACTTGTGCTCCTACAATAGTGCTTGCTTTTGCGATTGCTGAGGCAAGGAAGGTCCATTGACAGGTTTGTGTTGTACCAAACACTTCTAATTTGTGCAAAATCATGACTGCTGCTGCGGATAATATGATGATTGAAATCACTGCAATTACGAGTCCCACGATTTGTGCTTGTTTGTTCATCACTGCACCAATGCTTTTCTAAGGATCATAAAAATCGCTCCAAAAACTAATAGGCAGATAATGATAATAACTATGGTATTCCAAAGTTCTGGTGTGTCAGTACCTTCGTCATCTTTCATAAGTAAATCGCAATGTGTTCTCTATATAAAAGTTCCGAGATGTTTTTGAGAGGTGTGTTTTGCGTGTTCTTGTGAAAAAAGGGCAAAGTAGCAGAATTGTCTCTTCTTGGTAACAACAAAATAGAAACATTTATATATGACTATGATATTAAGAGCGTTACGCCGAGTAAGTGGCGACAAATAAACTAAACCTAATATGAGGAGGAAATGAATATGACAAGCACAGCAACAGCAAAACCTTTTATGCCTACAGATGCAGATGCAGCATTGAATGATGCTTTGGGTGGAATAGCAAGCAAAGTAACTCCAACAGGTGATGTTCTTCAAGTAGCTCTTGATGTTGGCAGTGTGAACAGACGCCAAGGTATTGCAACGGTAACTGATGGAATGTGGCAAATAACACACAAAGCACATGCGCCAAATCTTGTTGCTGAACCTGTTGAAGGTGCTGAAGACTTCCTCCGAGATAACGGATGTAAAATCGTTGAAGGTCTTGTCTATGGAGAAGATGTTATTAAGTATGCACGTCATTTAAATCCTCTTGCCGGTGTTATTAAACAGACCCGAGCAATCAGAGACGGAAATTTTGGTGGTTTTGATAAATTACAACGTCAAGGTCTTGCAGGAATTGCTGACCAATTGAATGAAATGAAAAAACAAGATGCTCATGCGCTTGATGGAATCTCCCGTATTGCTATTGTAAGCGCCATTCCTGGAGGAATGAGTGTTCAGTATAGTGATGAAGTTACTCGTTTAGGTCTTGCTGCAGGTCAAGAAATACTTGCTCCTGTTTTTGGTGGAATAAAACCTTCATACAATACTGGTGCTGAAACAAACTTCATTGCGCGAGGCTTAAACCTCAAAGCACCATTGGTAGCTGTGAATTTTGGTGGTGGAACCATAGAAATAGCTTATTTCCTTGGAGGCTCTTGGAAATGTGGACAAGTTAGTAAAAGTGACGTGTGTGTTGACTGGGGTAATGCTGGCCAGAGCATAGATGCAGAAGTGAGAACTGCTCTTGAAACTCGTTTTGATGCAGCTGGTGTTCCAAAAGCAAGTCTGTATCAGCCAGCATCCTTTATTGCATACAAGCATGCTATTTTAGCTCCAGCAAAAGGTTCTTTTGAAGAAAAGAGCGATCTTTTGTTAGTGACTGATGGTGCAGGCAATAAAACATTTGTTAACATCCGTGGTCTTGCTGATTTAATTATGAAACCAAGAATCAAAGACCTTGCGCGACGCTTTAGCGACCATACAGCAACTCTTTCATTGACTGCTGAGGAACGAAGTGACTGCTTATCACACATTGTAGTGTATGGCGGAACAACTGGTGCAAAAGATTTCACCCAAAAATTTGAAAATGCACTCAAATCAGCATTCAAAGGGCGAGATGCAGAAGAGCTTAGAGTGTACTGTGCTCCTGACCCAATGTTTGGTGTTTTAGCAGGTGCTTTCGTGAATGGCGCTGACATAATCGCTAACAACAAGCAAGTCTATGCTCAGATCAAGACCTCTGGTCTTGGCTTGTAATTTTTTTTTCTTTTCTTTAATAACACGCTTGGTGATATAGATGAAAAACTCTGCAATAGTGTGTGCTCCTGAAAGAGGATCTCTTGATACAGACAGCCTTGCAGAGTGTTTAAGCTTTTCAGACAGTGTTGCACAAGGTTCAATGCCTTCATGTGAATTTGATGGAAATGATATTGTTGCGCTCGCAAAAGAGCTTTATGTCAAGTGTGCTCCTGCATATGATGATGGTGGGATGCCAGTTAAAGAAAAAGGTTTTTCTATTGAAGATGCAGTACGTCTTTCTTTTGATTTTCTTACCGCGCGTAAGCAATATTCAGTTCGTTCAAGCACGCATGCTAAAACTCGTTTAGATGAGCTCGACATAAGAATTAATGCCATTTTTAAAAACTATGTTCAAGAAGAAAGTGATAGAAAGATCTATCTGAACATAAAACAATCTTGTGAAGAAGAATGTTCAAATCTTCCTTCTGAACAAACACGACTTGAGTCAAATATTCTTGCAGCAAATCAAGCTATTGTTCACGCAAAAGATCGTCTTGCCAAAAATTCTTATGAAAGGAATTTGCGAGAATTGCGAAGACTTCAAAATTCCGCAAGAATTGTTGGTGAAGCATCAATTGATTATTTTGGCAGAGTGTATTCTGAACTTGATGAAAAACATGTTTTTTGGCGCTGGTTGGAAAACAAGTACCTTCCTGAAAACTATCCTGACATAAATGCAAAACAGGTTGTTTTGGATGCGTATGACACAAGTGCTAAAATAAGTCGAGCTCAAAACCAAATGACTGCATTTTCCAAAGAACCAGAAGTAATGCTTGCCCGAACTAAAGAACTGGATCAAATTAAAGCTAAAAAAAGTGACGTATCATCTGCTCAAGTTCAACTACGTAGATTTCCTCAAAAAAAAGAGTTTTTGGTGGCAAATGCAGAAAATGCAGAACAATACCTGACGCACATTGTTGCGTCTCAGCAAGCAAGGCAAGAAGCAGTTTCTCAATATAGTAATAATTTTTTTGCTGAATATGATCTTCTTAGTCAGCCTCCACAAATAGTGCAGTCACCACCTGAAGATAGCGTGGCTTTAGTTGCTAAAGCCTTGGAAAAAATGGTTGAAGCATTTGGTTCATTACGACTTCAATCAGGAAGTTCTCATGGTGGAATTGAACAAACGCCTTTGCAACGCATGAGTCAAGAATTACGTTCATTAGGTCTTGATGAGCTTGGAATTCAAGATCTGGTTGATAGAGCAATTGATGATAGAACTCAAACTCTTGCTCGAGAAAAACGTGATGCTGCACGTGAACTTTTTGATAAAGGAGATAGATTAGAAGCAGCACTGATGCTGTATACCAATGGTTGGAAGATTCCTTCTGCAGGAAAAGCATTGGCAATTGTTAAAAAAGCTGGGTGAACCTATGAAAATCGGTTTTTATCATGCACAACATGGTGATGACAACCTTCTTAGCAGACTTGATGCTCTTGATAGTCCTGTTCTTGCGCTAATTACTGAAAAAACCTTGCTAAACCAAAAAGACTATGCACAATTTAAAAGTCTTGAAAATGCGCTGCAAGTGCATCATGATTTGCTAGTTATTGGAGCTCCTGGAAAACAACCTATAGCACCTTATGCTTCTTTGAAAGAATTCGCAGTAGATCAGAGGCTTGTTTCAGGCAGTGCAGAATATTTGTCATTAATTAAGCAAAAAGATGCTGAGCTGGAAAGACTATCTAAACTTATTTTTAAAAAGCTAGTTTTGGTAGCTCCTGAAGGTAATGAAGTAAAGAAAGGAAAAGTTGAATCAGTAGAATACAGCGGTGTCAGTCACGCAATTGATAAGTATCATCTTGATGACGTCTTTGGAACTGTGCTCAATCCAATGAAAGCTGGTGTTGTGCTTTTGAATGGTAATCTAGCAGGATGTGAGAAAACACCTGCAAATATTGGGTGCGTAGTTCTTCGTCCTGATTTTGCACAATCAATTGTTACAGGTGCAAGTCTCGTGATAACTCCTGCAGAAACAATCGCGAGCGCGTATCTGTTAGATACTAAAGTAATTTCTATTGGAAACATAATTGATACTGATAAAAGAACTGTACTGCAAAATCCTTTTGTAACGGTTGAATATGATCCTTCTACCAGAACAATCTCTGACAAAAAGTACTTTAGCACAACTGGTGGTGTGCCTAAAATGGTGCATGGGGTGAACAGTGCTGGTGTCTATACAAGCGATTCCCAACTTGCATCTTCTCAAGACTCTAGTGTGAGTTCAGGAGAACATATTTGTGATCCTTTCTGTCCTAAGCATTGTCCTCAAAAGCGTAAAAGAAAAGATAATGGTGATATTCCTAAAGAACGTCGTGCTTCTCCTGCAAGAGGGGTGACTGTTATTGGGGGTAATTACTTTGATGGTAAAAATGCAGGAAGAGTTGGTGATAGCAGTGTTGTTTTCGGAGGTATTCCTCCTACTGATGTTCGTGTGCTTGAGGCTCTTGAGCGCATAACAAAAACTGTTCTTGGAAAATAATTTTATTTAGTTTAAACTTTTCTGGTGGTAATCTTTAAATAGCCTGTTTCGTGCGTGCTCAGTATGGCGTATGTGATTCCTCCTGAGTATTTTGTGTATGCGCTTGAGGCGTACTTTAGTGGGTGGTATGTGCCTGTTGATTTGTTTTTTTATATTTTGTTTTTTGGGGGTATTTCTAAGGTTGCCTTAAAGGATAAGTTTGGTAAGTTGTTGCCTTTGGCATTCACGTTTGCGTTTGCGTTTTCTTTAGTGCTTGTTGAGGTTGGTACTGGTATTAATTTGTTTCAGTGGAGTTGGATTGCAATACTTGTTGGCTCGTGTGCCTTATGGTTTTGGTTGTACAAGTTTTTTAGTAATGCATTGTCTATTCCTGAAAATAATTTGACTCCTGAGCAGAAAAAATATAAGTTGCTAATAATAGCTCTTACTGGTCTGATTTCAGGAATAGTTTTTTTGGTGTTTATTGGTGCGTTTGGTCAGATGGCATTGCAAGGTAAGGCTGCTGGGCTGCACATGGCGTGGGATGCAGGTCCTGTTGCAAAATCTCTTGATATGATATTGAAGGTGTTTCAGCTTGTTTTAGGTGTTGTGGTTGTTGGTGTAGTGTTCTTCGTTGTTGGACTGGCACGTCATGGTCCTTTTGCAGCGCCTGGTGCGTCAGTTGCTCAAGTAAGTGAAGCAACAAATACTGCACTTCAAGAACTTAAAAAAGCGATTGAGAAACTTGCAGATCAAACACGGGAAGGGTTTGAACTTGTAGCAGCTAAGCTTGTTGAGTTGAAAGATGCAATTCCTAAAATCGCTGATTTGGCAAACACGATAAATGCTGCGTTAGAACGTTATAAGAATGAGTTTTTCACCCCTCTTAATACTACAATTGGTACGATTGCAGCTTCTGTTCAAGAATCAAAAGAAGTTCTTAAGACCCATAAAGAGGCGTTGGATAAAATTCCTGGAGAACTGGGAAAGATTGAAGGCTGGATAACTGCTGCAGTAGACCGATTGAATAGTGAGCTTGGTAAAGTTTCTGGAGCAATTACTGCACTTCCTAACTTAATTGCCGCAATTACTGCAACGCGTGATAGTGCCTCTGAAAGAGTTGCTGGTTTTGAACGAACTCTGGGTGAGCAAAAAGCAGCACATGAACGATTGCTTTCAGAGCTTGAAAAACGGGTTCGTGCAGAGGGTGATGTGCGCGTTTCTGAAGTAAAGCTTGAAGCAGAAAAAAAGATTGCTGCAGATCTTTCGTCAGCTAAAGTACAGATTGATGCATTGACTGGTCGCATTACTGAAATGAAGACAAGTCTTGATATTCTTAATGGAATTGTAAAAGATCTGAAGGAAAAAGCTGCAACTCCACAAACAATTGATGTGAATGCCATTACAACTGCTATTCAAAAAGATAAGGATGCACTTATTGCAGCACTAGCCACAATGAGTGATGCGCTTGCAAAAGCATCAAGAAGCAAGAAACCTCAGGAGGTAGTTAACATTATTGGAGGTAATTTTTTTAGAGGCAGAAATGCCGGGAGAGTTGGTGATAATAGTGTTGTGATGCCCGCCATGACTGCACTACAACAAAGCCTTTCTGGTGGTGCTGAAAACTTGACTGCACTTGAGCATATTGTGCAACTCGTCATGACTGGTTCTGAAAAGAAAAAAGCTGATGCTGCAGTGCAAGCTCTTGAAACAACTGCTGTTGTTGTAACAACTGAAACTCAAAAAATTGGTGAGACACTTGGCGGTGCAGAAAAATCTCTCGCTGCTGCTAAAGCTGAATCTGCTCAAGATAAAAACGCAGCTGCTGTGGTTGTGAGTAGTTTAGAAAAAGTGCGTGAGGATGTTGTTAAGGTAGAGAAGGACATTACTTCATTATTGAATATTGAAACAGCAATTATTGGTCCTATCATAAAACTGCACACAAATATGTTTGGCAAGCTTCCTTCTGATGAACTGAAATTACTGGCAAGAGCAGATAGTAAAGAGCGAAATAAATTCATCAGTGATTCATCAAATGTGGTTTCTGAGGAGTTTTCTGTTCTGGTTTTAGCGCTTCAGCGCATGCTTAAAGATACAATAGATGCCCAAACTCAAGCAAGTACTATGGCAGTTTCTGAGAACATTAGTAATAAAATAAATACTGCTATGACTTCTTTGCGCAGCATACTTTCAAAAACAATTCCTGTTGAAGAGTATTTAATTGGGATGAAGAATTCTGATAAGCTTGTGATGCTTGTTCAGAGTATAGTTGCTAAGAATTTTGATGATAATACTGGTGCTATTGATGTAGCATCTCTTCGCAAAACGTGCAATGAAACATTTACAACAGTAATCTCTTTCTTTGCAGAACTTAAAGCAAGTGTGTCAGCTGTTAAGAATGAATTACTTGCTGAAGAACGTTCTCTTGTAGCATAAAAACCAAAACTCTCAAACTCATTTGTAAACGTCTTTTCTATGATCAAAACAATTTATGATGAGTGTATCTTGTTCTAGTCTGTATATTATTCTAAAAGGTGGAATTCGTATGCTACGGTGTCCTTTGAGAGTGTGTTGTAAAGGCTTTCCTGATTCAGGAAGCTGTTCTATTTTTTTGAGATGATTGATGATTCTAGTTCGTGTATGTTTGTCCTTGATTTTCTTAAATTCTTTTGTAAATTCTTCTGAAAATAGTAGTTTCATATTAGGCCATGAGTAAGTCGTCTATTTCTTCATTGCTCATTGATGCATCTGCTTTGATAAGTTTTCCTTTCTTGATTTGGTCTTCGCTCTGTCTAATTTTTTGAATGAGCAATAGGTCTTGTCGTAGAGCTTCTTTGCTAATCTGTTTTAACATGATGTTGCCAGCTTCATTAAATACAATGAACTTTGTTGAGGGTGTTATACCTGCGTCTTTTCTAATTTCTGAAGGAATAACAACTTGTCCATTTTCTGACATTTTGGTTATGGCAACTTCCATGTGTATGACCTACTTTGAATTTTAATATTAAAACGTATTGTATATATAAGATTTTCGCTTTCTTCAGTTCAATTCATTCATCTATCACAAAACCGGCTCTGTAGAAAGTCGTGAGAATTATTGCACCGATATTGTAGGCGATGAATCGTGAGAATATTTCTGCGCGCTGTGCTGACGCCGTGCGAGAGCGCACGTGCGATCCAAACAAACGTTT
>JAHFOI010000048.1 GCA_023266895.1 Candidatus Woesearchaeota archaeon | reverse complement strand
CAAGTTTTCAAACAAGAAGAACATTGCCGTAAAGAAGAATTTGAGCTCAACCTCCATGCGGTTCAGGAAGCAAGCATTAATGCAGAACTCGCAGGCTTGCAATCAGAATACCAACAATACGAAGGAGTTGTGCTGGATACCAAAAAAACTGAAGAGCAACTCAAGACTGCCATGGTCACTTGTGAAACAAACCTTGCAGGAATTGGTGCAGTCAACATGCGTGCCCTTGATATTTATGAAGCGGCAGAAAAAGAATACAACACACTGGTTGATAAAAAATCATTACTTGCCACTGAAAAAGAACACGTGCTCACATTCATGCAGGAAATAGAAACCCAGAAAACAAGCTTGTTTTTGGACACACTGTTGGTTGTTAACAATAACTTCAAAAATAACTTTTTAGATCTCTCAAAAAAAGGCGACGCAGAACTTATTCTGGAAAGTCCAGAACATCCCTTTGATGCAGGACTCCTTATTAATGTCAGACTTGCAGGAGACAAATTCCTTGATATCAGAAGCCTTTCAGGAGGAGAAAAAACCATGACCGCACTCGCGTTCTTGTTTGCAATTCAAGACCACGAGCCAGCACCATTTTATGTGCTTGACGAAGTTGACGCAGCGCTTGACAAGCACAACTCAGAAAAACTCGCAAAACTCGTACGTGCATACACTGGCAAAGCACAATATATTGTCATAAGTCACAATGATGCAGTTTTGTCAGAAGCAGATACGTTGTATGGCGTAAGCATGAATGAACATGGCATAAGCCAGGTGGTGAGCGTACGTGCCTGAACTTACAAAACAACTGCGCAAATGGGCATTACAAAATGCAGTAAAGTATACTGGAAAAGCAAATCCTGGAGCAATTATTGGCAAACTTCTCGCGGAAAAACCAGAGCTCAAAGATGACATGAAAACACTGGCAAAAGAAGTGAATGCTGTTGTGAAATTAGTCAATGCACTCAGTCTTGAACAACAGCATGCAGAGCTTACCCAGCTTGCGCCAGAACTTTTGGCACCCAAGAAAAAAGAAGAACAAAAACACGAACTTCCCGTTTTGCTTGGAGCTGTGCAAGGAAACGTAATCACTGCATTTCCTCCAGAGCCTTCAGGAGTTGCGCATATTGGCCATGCGTCAGGAGCTTTGTTTAACTGGACATATGCCCAGCGGTATGGTGGAACATTTATTCTCCGTTTTGAAGATACTAACCCAGAACTTGCAAAAAAGGAATACTACACGGCAATCAGCGAATTATTGCACTGGCTTGGCATAACCTGGGACAAGCAAATTAATATCTCAGATACTCTGCTTGCGATGTATGCAAAAGCAGAGGAGTTTCTTGACAAAGGACTTTTTTATGCATGTACTTGTGATGGTAAACGCATGCAAGACAAACGGCATCTTGGTGAAGCATGTGAGCACAGGAACTTTTCTATTGATCAAAATAAAAGCTGGTGGCGAGAAATGCTTGCCGGAACGTGGAATCAAAATGATGTAGTTCTGAGATTTAAAGGCGATATGAAGCATCAAAATGGAGTCATGCGCGACCCAGTCATGTTTAGAATCATCAAAAAACCTCATTGCCTTCATGGCATGAAATACTGCGTGTGGCCAAGCTATGATTTTGCAGCAGCATACTCTGATGGAGCTGAAGGAATTACGCATAGAGTTCGAAGTAAAGAGTTTGAGCTCAGAGTAGAATTACAGCTCATACTTCAAAAACAGATGGGTTTTGTTCCAACTTTTACCATTGAACAAGCAAGGATTAATCTTGAAGGAGTTGAAGCGAACAAACGAAAAATTCGAGAAAAAATTGCAAGTGGAGAAATGACTGGCTGGGATGACATACGTCTAACAACACTCATTGCACTCAAACGCAGAGGCTACACCCCAGAAGGAATAAAAAATTTCTTGTTCAGCGTAGGAATAACAAAAACCGAACGCACCCTAGAATGGGCTTCACTTGATGCAGAAAATAGAAAAGTGCTTGATCCTGTGGTAAACAGATATTTTTTTGTTGCGCGACCAGAAAAAATAACAATAACAGGTGCGAAAGCACAAAAACCAGAATTACTCCTTCACCCAGAACACCCTGAACGAGGGGTGCGCACATTTGAAACTGCACAAACATTTTATGTAGCAGCTGAAGATGTAGGGCTATTAAAACAACGCAGTTTATACAGGCTCATGGATTGCGTAAACTTTACAAAAACAAAAACAGGCTACAAGTACCACTCGCAAAGCCACGAAGAATATAAAGCCAAAGGCAAGCGCACCATGCACTGGCTTCCTGCAGATGAGGCAGTCATAGTTCCTGTTGAAATCATGATGCCTGATGCAAGCACACTCAAAGGTTTAGGTGAAACAGCACTCAAAACACTCAAAGAAGGAACCATCATACAATTCGCACGATTTGGTTTTTGCAGACTAGACAAAAAAGAAAACGGTAAGCTCACATTTTGGTATGCGCATAAGTAATCATGATTTCTTCATCAAAATTTGCAAGTATTTCTCAATCGCAGCATCAGTAATATCTTCTGGTGCTAAGTCTGTTTGAGCCAAAACTTGATTTTCTATGATGAACGCAGCATTCTTTATTTTGCCACTGCCAGTTTTTACACCAGGAACTGGTCCACCATACCTTTTTTCCGCTTCTTCATATCGCTCTGAAAGCGAAACAATACCTTTTGGACCTGCACGATGATCCGCATAACAACATACTTTTACGTTCATGTCTGTTCCAGAAGCAATAGTTTCATTTTTTAGTGATTCATGCTCAGTAATTAATTGAATTATTCTTGGTGATATTTCGTAGTTTTCAAGAAGCTTCAGGGTAACTTCATGATCATCTGAACTATATTTTGCAATAATTTCTGATTGCTTTTGCTTCCAAAAATCCAAATTCAATAAAACATCTTTAGCATACAATTCTCTTCTTTGCCAGTTAAATTTCACAATATTGCCTACATCATGAAGCAAGAGTGATGCAATAATATCCTCTTTTTCAAGAGGTGTTCCCTTCCAGTGTTCACAAATAAGCATTGCAACACTTGCTGCACGAAACATGTGCAGTTGTAAGTTAGAAGGTATGGCAAGCTCACTATACAAACGCCTGATTTGTTCAATGACTTGTTGGGAATTCATTGCTTCGCTTTTGGCAATGTACTTTTAAAAGCCTATGCTTCAATACGTTTAAGTTGCTCTTTTATTTGCAGAACACGTTCACGAAGCTGGAGTAATTTAGTTTTATTGATGCTTTTTGCACGAGAAATTTTTGCCTGAGTGGAGCTGAGTGCTTGCTTTAGGTTCATAAGAGTTTTTTCTCGTTCACCTTTTGAACCACAACGTAAGCGTATTTTTTCTTCAAGTTCATGAATGCGTTGCAGCCTGCCTTGCTCAGCATGAACATAGGAATCAATCTTTTCTTCTACTTGTGCAAGTCTGTCTTGAAATGATTCAGCTGACCAAATAGACTTAGGCTTAATTGCAGGTTTTGAATTATGACCTATTTTTTTCTCAAGACTACCAATGCGTTTTGCTAACTGTTCAGTATCTTCTCTTTTTAATCGCCCAACATTTTCTGCAAGACATTGCCGGGCACGAAATTGCGTGTTGTTTTTTTCAGTAGCACGCGCAAGATAGTGAAGCAACATG
>JAHFOI010000029.1 GCA_023266895.1 Candidatus Woesearchaeota archaeon | reverse complement strand
TTAGTGGCAAGGTAACGAAAATAAATGATAAAGGTAGCGCAAAAGTGTTCATCAAACACAACGGTAATCAATTGCTTTTTGACAGCACACAAGAAAGTCTTGTGAATGGAGTGTTCCAAAACCAGTGCGTTGCATGCGCACTACCAGGCTATGACTCACGAAACATACAACTTGTTGTTGAGCTACAAAACGCAACACTAGACCTCGACAGCATTACGTACACTGTTGAAGAAAAACACAACAGCCCGCCAGCATGGATTGGAGGAGAAAAAACACTTGGCATTCATGGAAAAACAGTCATAGACTTGAATAAGAACTTTAAAGATCCTGACGGTGATGAACTCGTTTTCTTAATCGCAGGCAATGATCTTGACACAACACTTGATGTGAGCAAGCTCACCCTCACACCAAAAACAACAGGCAAATATCAGCTTACCATTATTGCATCAGACCTTCTGAAGGTAACCAAAGTACCTGTTATTGTAGACGCAACGTGAATAATCCAGTATATGTTCACACTTCTTTCAAAAAAGAAAAGGATTATCAGCATCACAGACAGGTTTATAAATCGCGATTCCTCATAGAAGTTATCCCCGCGTAGCTCAACGGCAGAGCACACGGCTGTAGCTTAACCGCGCGCACAGACTCTGGCAAATGCCTTGAATGATAGTGCGACAGCCGAACCCGTGACGTTGCTGGTTCAAATCCGGCCGCGGGGATTCTTTTTTTTTCAAAGAATTCTTTGATTGTTACCGGATTTTAACACACAGCCACTCAAGTTCCTGTGCCTCTTCAGCTCATGCCTCATAGGAATCCGGCTAGGAGGATTCTTTCTTTGTAAAGCAGAAAATTGAAGTGGAATAGAAGCATTTTTAACCTCAAGACATCCCAAAACAAATATGAGAAAAACCACACTTTTTATTCCAGTTTTATTTCTTATGATTATTCTTGCAAGCTGCGCTTCACAGCCTCAAAAAAGCAGTTCTGAAGGAACAAGTCAATACAAAGATTTTGTTGATAAAAACAGTGATCAACCCATCCTAAACAATAGCAGGAATTATGAAACTCAAAAAACTGCTGAACAAGAAGGATTGGGCAGTTACTGCACAGGAAAAATAGCGTGTGAAAAGTTTTGTCATAACCATCAAGGAGAGTGTGAAAGTTACTGTAGAAATAATCACGAAAATCCATTGTGCAGGCTGGTGTTTCTTCCAAGAAACGAGGCACGTGCTATGGAAAATAGAAAACCCGACTGCACTGGCACAGGAACTGTTTTGTTCACCAGCCCACCAATGCGTATAGAGGATATTGACTACATTTCACCAATTGGGCAAATGATTGGCGGACATGTCACGCCAATAGACCACGGGTACTATACTGCAAAAGACTGGAATCCTCAACAAGGAAGAAATGATGCATCAATCTTTAAGGAAGTGTTAGCACCTGCCAATGGAATTGTACAATCAGTGCAAAGCATGCCTAAAGAATTTCAAAGCAGTTCATTAGGTGATTACAGAATTATTATTGACCATACTTGCACGTTCTATACTATTTACATTCACGTAAACCAGCTCTCTCCTAAACTGCAAGCAATTGCAGATACTGGAAGAACAGCTCAGGTAACTGCGGGCGAAGTTATAGGCAAGGCACCTGGTTTTGATTTTTCAGCGCATGATGAACAAGTCATTCTTCCTGGATTTATTGTTCCTGCTCATTACAATGGAGAGCCATGGAAAATCCACACTGTAGACATGTTTAACTCTTTTGCAGAACCTATCAGAACACAGCTCTTGGAAAAAAACATACGCCAACAAGAACCTCAAGGAGGAAAGATTGATTATGACATTGACGGAAAGCTTGTAGGAAACTGGTTTGAAAAAAATACTAATTGGTATGTTGGCAGAAAAGAACTAGCACACGGCTATGGTTATTGGGCTACTCACCTTAGTTTTGCATATGATGGACTTGACCCAAGACTTGTTATTGTTTCCATGGGCAACTTTAGCAATGAAGCAATGCAGTTTGCAGTGAAAGAAAATACTCCAAACCCTGCCAGTATTGGTGTTGAAACTGGACTTGTCAAATACATGCTCACGCGTTTTGATTACTGGACAAATAATGGACGCTGGGACAGAAAAGGATTTGCGAAAATCACAAAAGCAGAAGGTGAAGACCTGATTGAAGGAACTGTGCTAGTGCGGATGCTCGACAAACGTACAATCGAATTTGAATCATTTCCTGGGAAAAAATCTGGTGAAGTTCACGGATTTACAGAGAATGCTAAATTCTATGAACGATGATTGGGAACGCCAAAAATCTTTAGGAAAGAATATGTGAAATCTGCGCAACAACACGAAAATAACAAGCAATACCTATTTTTTAGCGCCCTCACAAAAATAAATATCTACAGTTCACTCACTTGCTTCTCAAGCTGATTTCTGCACTGTGTGACTTGGTTGTGCGCTCAGTACCTCTGACAAAGAAGTGCGCAACAACTGGCGGAAGAGTTAATCCTTCAATGATGCTGAGCTTGCTTTTAATACGATAACGTATGATGCGTTGCTCTCCCATGTCAAGCTCGCCAAGAGTCCATTTAAGCAATGTACCTTTTGTTTCATTACGCAAAACTTTTGCAGGAATAGGACTACCAACCTCTGCTTCACGCTCAAGAAGTGCAAGACGTGGCACAAGATCCATAATAAGCATATCTTTCACCCTGCCACCAGACCTGTTCGTGACTGCAACAATTATTTTGAGCTCAGAAATACCTCCTTCACGCGTGGCAAGAATTTGCGCTCGTTTCTGCACCACAATTGGAGAACGGAACATGTAGTATGCGATGATTGCAAGCACAATAAGAATGATCAGCACCAAAAGACCGCGATAGCTTATGGTTTTCACAATTACAAATTCCTGGTTTGGTGCAAGAGAAAATTCCCATCTATGCGCGCCAGATTCTCGCACACCACGAGGTCCGTAGGATGTGAACAAACCAAGCAGTCCAGGAGTGTCTTTAAATGAACTGGTAAGTAGCGCATTGCCATTATTTTTAAGCACAAAAGTTTCCACAGACTTGAGGAATGCACCAGCATGCTTTCTTGTTTGCACTAAATCTTCATAGGTAATAACAGAATACTCAATAGGTTCTGCATCAAACTGGTATGCCTCTCCTGTGCTGTCTTCGGCAAGCAAGGTCACACGAAGCACATCTTTTTGCGGACTTGAGCGGCTGTCAAGAGGCACTGGCACAGTCACTGTTTTTTGTTCTAAAGGACCAAGATATGAAATCATGTCTTTGTTGAGAAGTTTGCTGCGGACTTTAATCGTCACATTGCCTGAACGCCTATTTTTGTTGTCAAGAGCAACAGACAACACAACAGGAGTGCGTGGATCAATCTGTGCTGCTAATGCAGGCTTGACTCCAATTGCAGGCAAGTATTCCAACGACGGAGGAAACAATGATTGTACTTCTAAAAAGACTGTTTTTTTGACTTCCTGATTCAAATGCTGAATCCTAAAATATAATGGAATGCCATAAATTCCCGGAGGCACATATAAAGGTCGTAAAAACAAACGAAGCTTTTTAGGAGTTCCAGGCAGTACACTTGGAGACTCACTCAAACGAACATCCCAAATCACATCAGGAGTAAACACATCAACAAACTCAGGATTTGCTGCATCAGACTGTAGCGTGATATCAAATGCCGCGCTTTCATTAAGCTTAATAACTTGAGAATCCGGCACAACACTCACATCCAATGCATGTCCAAGCATAGGAATGACGAGAACAAAGAACAATACAAGGACATTAAGCTTCATGCATCACGCACGAGAAGGGCTTGTTTATAAACATTTTGGTTAGGTTTTGAGAGTGTTTTGAGATATGCACCAGTCCACAATTCCCTCCGAAGACTTTATAAACAATTCCTCAATCGCAAGGAACATGGTCACTGTGGAAGAAATCAGCACATTTTGCAAGCGCAAAGCATTCATGTATCCGTCGTGCGAGATTTATGGCGGGCTTGCAGGGCTGTATGATTATGGGCACATAGGAACCTTGCTCAAGCACAATTTTGAGCACCTTTGGAGAACCTACTTTTTAGGCCTTGCAGACAATTATTATGAAATAGAAGCCAGTGAAATCATGCATGAGAATACTTTTGTTGCAAGCGGCCACCTTAAGAATTTTATTGACCCAGTGGCATTGTGCAAAACCAAGCATGCAGAACGTGCAGATCATGCTCTTGAGCGTAAGACTGGCAAGCGGTTTGAAGGAAAAAGTACTGAAGAGCTGATGACGCTCATGCAAGAACATCATGTTCTTTGTTCAACATGTGGCACGCCTGTTACAAGTGTTGAAGTTATGAACATGATGTTTCCTCTTAATCTTGGCGTGGGACAACATTCTCGTGCATATCTCAGGCCAGAAACTGCGCAAAGTCCGTATGTGAACTTTAAACGCCAACTTGAGGCAATGCGCAAAAAACTACCCTTAGGTCTTGCAGTAGTAGGCAAAGCATACCGTAATGAAATTTCTCCACGAAACTTTGTACTTCGTCAGCGCGCATTTACCCAAGCAGAACTACAAATTTTCTTTAATCCATCACGCATCACAGAACATGAAGATTTTGCAAGTATTGCAAAAGAAAAAATCAGAGTTGTTTTTGCAGATAGTCGAGAACAAGGAGTGAAAGAAATTTCGTGCGCTGAACTTGCCGAAAAACTCCCGAAATTCTATGTATATCACATGGCAAAAGTTCAGGAATTCTATCTTCAAAAAATGTGTGTACCTGCAAAAAAGTTCAGACTCTACGAATTAAGTCCTGCTGAGCGAGCATTTTACAACAAGTACCATTTTGATATTGAACTTGAGCTTGAAACCTGGACTGAAGTAGGCGGCATTCACTATAGAACAGACCATGATCTCAAAGGCCACCAAGAGATTTCTCAACAAAGCATGGAATTTGTTGATGATGAAACAAAAGAACGCTTCATACCACATGTTTTAGAGCTGAGTTTTGGTGTTGACAGAAACGTGTACTCATTAGTTCATCTTGGATACACACCTGATGCGGCACGAGAAAACACTGTATTACGTATCAAACCATGTCTTGCCCCATTTGCTGTTGCACTATTTCCTTTGCTTTCCAACAAGCCAGAAATTGTGGCAAAAGCAGAAGAAGTGTATGATCTGTTAAAAAAAGAATTCAAGTGCGTGTTTGATAGCTCAGGAAGCATTGGACGCAGGTATGCACGACAAGATGAAATAGGCACCCCTTTTGGCATTGCCATTGATTTTGATAGTTTAACAAACAATGATGTGACCATTCGAGACAGAGACACAACAACGCAAATACGCGTTACCATAAAAAACCTTGTGCAAACACTTCACCAGCTTCTCTCTGAAGAGGTTGGGTTTGAGAAAGCAGGAGCTGTTGTAAAAAAAAACTGACACCCCCTCACATTCTACTGCTTTGCGGCAAACTTATTATTTTAAGTTCAAGACTTCTGACGTTCTTTTCATGAGCACGCATTTTGAGCGCATAATACACTGCACACAACACAAATGCAGTGCTTACTCCCCCATACAAATAACTCACGCAAGAATACAATTGTTGTGGCATAGGAAGGCGTCCTCCTCCAATAGTTGTAAGCTCACGAATATCTTCATAAGCGCTATGCAAAAAATAAGATGCACCAACACAGAATGCTGCACCAAGGGCCGTAGTTGTGCTTAAGATGCCTGTGATTTGCTGTGCTACCTGCTCTTCTCTTAATTTCATCACTAGATCTGACATTACTTTGTGCGTTACTATAGAGATTTAAATAGGCTGTGACACAAAAAAAGAAAAGAAACAAAATTTTTATCTTACTGCTTGATTGCTACACACACAAGGTCAGAAGTATTCTTTGGAGGAACGAGCAAGTCCCACAGACCGCAGTCTGAAAGGATGTTCAAATCCTGCAAACTGCCGGGAGCAGGATTTGAACCTGCGAACCCACTAAGGGAAGGGATCTTAAGTCCCCCGCATTTGGCCAAGCTTTGCTATCCCGGCAATATAATATAATGAATTACGCTGAATTATAAAGTTATGCGTATGATTTTTATACGCTGCCTCATTCTTTTGCCTATGGAACGCACAGACCAGCTCATGGCATTCATGAGAGAAGCTGCCAAGCACCATCTTGTGCTCAGACAAATCTGGTGTCCTGATCAACAACGCCAGGAAAGTGACTCAGAACACGCATGGCATGTTGCATTATTTATCATGCTCTTAGGCAAAGACTATCCTCAGCTCAACATGGAAAAAATGTTGAAGATGGCATTGATTCATGACCTGGCAGAAGTATATGCAGGAGATTTCTATGTTCTTGACAAAAAAGGCAGAGAAGGAAAAAAAGAAAGAGAGCAGAAGGCATGGGAAACGCTTTGTGCACAACTGCCTCAAGATCTTGGAATAGAATTTCAACAGCTCATAACAGAATATGAAGCAAAACAATCACCTGAAGCAAAACTCGTAAACGCATGCGACAAACTACAACCAACACTCATGAACTTGTGCTCAGAAGGAAAAAGTTGGAAAAAACATCACGCAACACAGGTGGATATAAGTTCAGTAAAATTACCTGCACTGCAACACGATCCTAAACTTCTCGAAATGTATGAAACAGTTATGCAAGAAGCACGTAAGAGAGCACTACTCAGCTAAGTTCACACCAATCTTTTTATACTTAGCCAAAACTCGTGATAGTATGTATGAACTCATCATTTGTGAAAAGCCAGCATCAGCAAAAAAAGTAGCCGAAGCACTGGCAGACACCAAGCCACGCAAAGAAATAAGTGGCGGGGTAGCATACTATGAACTCACGCATGACGGAAAAAAGATTGTGGTTGGCGCAGCAGTGGGCCACTTGTTTGGGCTTGCGGAAAAAGAAAAAACCAAAGGATTTGCGTATCCAGTATTTGACATAGAATGGCTGCCAAGCTTTGTCCTAAGTAAAGGTGCAGACTACACCAAAAAATACATTGACTGCATTAAAAAAATCGCAAAAGGCGCCACAACATTTACCGTAGCAACAGACTATGACACTGAAGGCGAAGTAATAGGACTCAACATCATACGATACTTGTGCAATCGCAATGATGCAAAACGAATGAAGTTTAGCACGCTCACAACTCAAGACCTTCAAGAAGCATATGCAACTGCTGCAAAAACACTCAACTGGGGTCAGGCAGAAGCTGGAGAAACACGCCACTATCTTGACTATTATTATGGTATTAACATTAGTCGAGCACTTACAAAAGCACTCAAGACCGCAGGACTTTTTCAGTTACTGAGCACCGGCAGAGTGCAAGGGCCAGCCTTGAAAATCATTACAGAACGCGAACAAGAAATACAGGCATTCAAATCAGTACCTTATTGGGAAATAAGTATGGATGGCATTGCAAAAAACAAGCCAATACAAGCATGGCATGCAACAGACAAGTTTTGGGAGAAAAAAAACGCAGAACAAGTATTCAGCAAAACAACAGGCAACGATGGAACAATTTCTGATATCAAAAAAACAAGCATCAAGCAACACCCCCCGCATCCTTTTGATCTCACCACGTTGCAAACTGAAGCCTATCGCTTGTTTGGCATGAACCCAAAACGCACTGCAGACCTTGCCCAAGAATTATACACTGCAGGCTACACCAGCTATCCTCGTACCAGCAGCCAACAATTGCCTCCTGCACTAGGTTTCGTGAAAATCATGAGTGCGCTGAGCAAGCAAAAAAACTACAAAGAACTCATTGCAGGACTGCTGAAGAAAAAAGAACTCATCCCACATAATGGCCAAAAAACAGATCCTGCACACCCTGCAATTTATCCCACAGGAGCAACGCCAAAACTCTTAAAGGAACCCTCAGCAAAAGTGTATGACTTAATTGTGAAACGATTTTTGGCAACCTTTGGCGAACCCGCAATGCGCGAATCAGTCACAGTACGCATTGATGTCAACACAGAACCCTTTTTGCTTAAAGGAGCACGCACAACCACACCAGGATGGCACACACTCTACGCACCCTATGTCAAGCTTGAAGAAGTTGAACTGCCAGCACTCGTGGTTGGCGATAGCGTGAAAAACAAAAAAATAACACTTTACGACAAAGAAACCCAGCCACCAAAACGATACACGCCAGCATCAATCATTAAAGAACTAGAAAAACGCAACCTTGGCACAAAAGCAACACGGGCAGACATTGTAGAAACACTTTATGAACGAAACTATGTAAAAAATGAAAGCCTACAGGCAACTCAATTAGGAGTTCATATTGTTGAAGTTTTAACGCGCTACTCACCCAAAATTCTTGATGAAGAACTCACCCGTCACTTTGAAGCAGACCTGGATCAGATTCGGGCGCAACAGCAAAAAAAAGATGCTGTACTTGTTGAAGCACGCGAGGTACTCACTGATATTTTGAAAGACTTTAAAAAAAATGAGCACGACATAGGCAAAGGACTGCTTGATGTTGTGAAAGAACAACGCGAAACAACCTCTACAGTGGGCGCGTGCCCAGTGTGCAAACAAGGAACCTTAAAAATCAGAAGAGGAAAGTTTGGTATGTTTATTGCATGCGACAAATACCCTGACTGCAAAACAACTTTTAAGTTACCTGTAGCAAAATCCCAAGTCACAAAAGAATTATGCGAAACCTGTAATTATCCAGTAATTTTAGTAATGAAACGAGGCGCACGAAAGCTCTGCATTAACCTTGACTGCCCAACAAAACACGAAAATGATCACTTGTTCAAGCCAGGACCTTGCCCAAAATGCAACCAAGGACAAGTCATCCTGCGCAAAAGTTTGTATGGCGCATTTGCTGCATGCAATAAATTCCCTGCATGCAGATATGCACTCAGACTAGGAAAAAAAGAAAGCAAAGAAAAAACTACAAAGAAGAAAGAATGAATATGACTATTTATTCCTTTCTGGGTTTAATACCCCGGGGCTCTGCCCCGAAAGTTTTTGAAGTGGGTTTGTTTTCTTGGTTGTATGAATGTTAGGTATGCATCGCATTGTAGTTATCGGATTCGGTATCATATGGTTTTTGTGGTGAAATACCGAAAGGATTTGTTATCGGATGAGGTGAGTGCTTTTTTGAAAGAAGTGTTGTTGGGTATTGCGTCACGATATTATCTTTGGTTTCATGCTATCGGTACTGATGAGGATCATTTACATATTCTTGTAGAGGCAGCGCCTCGATACTCACCTTCGCAAGTGATGATGATTTGCAAAAGTATAACTGCAAAAGAGGTGTTCAAGAAGTTTCCTGACTCACGTGAAGAATTATGGGGCGGACACTTCTGGACAGAAGGAGGTCACATTGATACCGTGGGTGATGGGTATGGTGAGGAAGCCATGAAACAATACATCAAGAATCAAGGACGAGACGAGAATCAATTAAAGCTAAGTCTATTCTAGTCGGATACCCCGGGGCTCTGCCCCGATTGGGAGCTTTATTTGCGCTTTCACAATCCTTAAAAACAACTTGGCACGAAAGCAAGGTATGCGCCACATACTCGCACTCAGTGTATTTTTTCTTCTTTTTACACTACCTCTTGTTATGGCACAGTCAGGAAGCATTCCTTTACTCGCGCTAGTTGAACAAGAAAATCAGACCACGGGAAGTGTTGCAGAACTACAACTTGAAATAGTGCCTGGCAGTGAGCGCGTATTTCTTGAAACATTTCCTTTAACAAAAGTCACCACTCAAGTAAGTTTGCGATTTGCGCAACAGATTGCCTGCAAAGAATTAGACATTGATTGCTCAGACAAAGACTTTTTGTTCACAATTAAATCATCACCAGGAATTGTTGGCGGACCATCAGCAGGCGGTGCAGCAACTGTGCTTACTGCAGCTTTACTCAAAAATCTCAGCCTTCGCAAAGACATTGCCATGACTGGCACTATTAATTCAGGAGGGCTTATTGGTCCTGTGGGTGGAGTGCCAGACAAAATCCAGGCAGGAGCACGCCAAGGATTAAAAATGATTCTTATTCCCAAAGGAACTGGAGTCAGTGGCACAAGAAAAGATAATACAACAATTGAGTTTGAAGATATTGCTGCAATGAGCACACGATTAGGCACAAACATCACTGAAGTAAGCACTTTTTCCCAGGCACTAGAATTATTCACTGGCTATCACATTCCAGAACCAACCACAGAATTCACTGTAGACTCAGCATACCAGGCCACTATGCAAGCAGTTGCTCAACAATTGTGCGCGAGAACTACAAATTTTTTGCAAAAAGACTTGGATAACCAAACCCTTAGTGGTGCAAAAAACTTGAGTGTTCGAGCAAAAAAAGAATTTGACAACAAAGCATA
This sequence comes from Candidatus Woesearchaeota archaeon, assembly GCA_023266895.1. Lineage (GTDB taxonomy): Archaea > Nanobdellota > Nanobdellia > Woesearchaeales > ARS49 > JAHFOI01. The sequence continues at coordinate 4,380 of JAHFOI010000029.1, read as the reverse complement.
TTATGCAAGCGCAAGCTATTGCTTTCGAGCAAACACGTTTTTGGCACAAGATTTAGTACGAAACTCTTCAGAGGCCATTCAACAAGAATATTTTTTCACAAAAAAAGAACTCCATGACTTTAGCGATAAAGTAGATGCGCGCGAGCTTCAAACAATTTCTGACCTCCAAACGTATATGATGGTAAAAGAACGCGTACAGGAGGTAGAGGATCTTTTGGGTGAAGTTGCAAGCACGAATTATACTGCAGGAAGAAAGATTGCATATGCTCAAGAGCGTTTTGAAAGTGCAAAAACCTGGGCGCTTTTTTTTAATGGAAAAGATAAAAGATTTATTGTTGATGATGAACGAATTGCACGCTCCTGTGAGCAAAAGATTGCTGAAGCAGAAGAACGATATAATTATGTGCAAAACTATTTTCCTAATGCAATCAAAGATAGTGCACGCGAGCTTTCCAGAGCCCAGCGCCTTCTCAGCGAGGGACACTCAGCAGACTGCCTGTTTGCAAGCGCAAGAATAAAAGCAGATAGTGACGCACTCATCAGTCTCTTTGGCGTAAATCAAGAAGACATTGATGCAATTATTCAAACAAAACTTAGTGCAGTTAGGCGCACATTAATTCATGCACAGGAAAAAGGAGTTTTTCCACTCATAGGATATAGTTATTACGAGTATGCCAGTAGCTTAAAAGACACGGACAAAAGTACTGCAATTTTGTTTGCAGAGTATGCACTAGAATTGTCTAATCTGGATATTTATTTTCCTGAACAAGTGCACACTGTGCCACTCAAATCAGAACAACAGCCTCTTTTTAGGAATAATTTTGCCAAAGGGGTGGCTGTTGTTATAGGACTTTTCGTTGGCATCTGTATTGGTGTGACATATCAGCGTTTAAAAACCCCCGCAAGAGCCCGAAGGCCCCTGCGTGGGAAAAAGAGGTGATTGTGATCACAATACTGATGGCATGTAACAAGTATGTTTTCACCACCCTTATTGTTGTTACTCGCAAATAGTAGGAATATATTTAAATCTTTCGGTTATTTGACCTCTTCATAGTAGTAATAAAAGTCTAATTGCGTATGAGCGCAAGAGATAAAAGATACGCGAACTATACTTCAGCATGACTGCTTTCACGAATTGCACTGCCTGCCAGGCAGATGCAACAACACACTTCAAACATCTTGGGCCATTATGCGAATCCTGTTTTTGCACAAGTGTAGAAAAACGCGTGCGCAAAAATACAAACTTTGCACCACAAACACCAATCAACATCTTTGATGACCACTACATTAATGCACTGGTTGCAGAGCACATTCTCAAAAACATACTCAAAGGACCTTGGAAGATTCAACGAACAACTAATCTTGACATCGCAACTGTGCTCGCATGGAGCGCAGATGATGAAGCTTCAGCACGTCTCAACGCAGCAATCACAGAAACTCCACAACCCTGCACTCCAGCACTCCCCCTTAGCGGTCTCACTAATCAAGAGCTGATCACATATGCTCATGCCAAAGGAATCACAGGAAACCATCCTCAACAAACGCCTCTTCAAAAACTCTTCTTGACTCTTGAGCAAAAATCACCTGGTGCAATAACAAACCTTGCCAAGAACCTGAGGCCTCATGATTAGCAAAGGACTGTGGGCAAGATATTTTGAAAGAAAAAATCTTCTACCTGCGCTTGCTGACTCATTAGAATTAGATACACGTTTCAGAAAGGTGCGCTGTAAGAGTCTTGACACATTTCTTGTCATACTTTGGGCAGAAAACATATCAACAGTAAACTGTGAAAACTATCAGAATAAAGACATGCTATATTGCAAGATACCTGAAAAACACCTTGATCCCAATGCACCAGACAGAGCACTCATTCTTTATTTTCCTGACGACTCTCGTAGTCTCGTGCTCATAAATGAGTACAAAATTAAAATTATTGAAAATTATATTGAACGAGTACTTACCCACGAACAACAAGAGTACTATAAAAAATACAGAAGCAGTTATCTTGATAGTTCAAGAGCAGACCCTGCAGTTATGCGTAACATAAGAGAAACCCTTGCACGCCAGAAAAAAAAGTGTTGAAATACTATCTGCCAAAGGTCTATGCCTTATTTAAACATCTAATTCTTTAACTTCTCGCGCGTGCTGCTGAATGAACTCTCGACGGGGTTCTACTTCTTCACCCATGAGTGTGTTAAACACTTCATCAGCGCGCACTGCATCTTCAACACTGATTTGCATAAGAGTTCTATGCACCGGATTTAGAGTTGTTTCCCACAACTGGTCAGGATTCATTTCACCAAGACCTTTATAACGCTGCAAACTCACACCCTCTTCACCACCAAGCGCTGCAAGTATTGCTGTTTTTGCATCATCATTAAGTGCATACTGTATCTTCTTGTGTTTCTCAATTTTATACAATGGCGGCATGGCAACATAGATCTTACCTGCTTCAATAAGTTGAGGCATGTGCCGGTAAAAAAAAGTAAGAAGCAAACATGTAATATGATTACCATCAACATCTGCATCAGTCATGATAATGATTTTGTGATACCTAAGCTTTGCAAGATCAAATTCCTCACCAATACCAGTGCCTATTGCAGTGATCATGTTACCAATTTCAACATTTTGCAAAAGCTTGATCATACGCGCTTTTTCCACATTAATTATTTTACCTTTAAGCGGAAGAATTGCCTGAAAACCACGATCTCTGCCTGACTTGGCACTACCACCAGCAGAATCACCTTCTACAAGAAACAACTCACACTTTGTTGGATCTTTATTGCTACAATCAGCAAGCTTGCCTGGCAGGGTGCTGAATTCCAAGGCACTTTTTCTGCGCACAAGCTCACGCGCTTTACGCGCTGCTTCCCGCGCACGAGCTGCTTCAAGACACTTACCTAAAATTCCTTTAATAAGTCCTGGCTGCTCATCAAAAACAGTAATCAATCGCTCACTCACCATACTGTCCACAAATCCTTTCACTTCACTATTGCCAAGTTTTGTTTTTGTCTGTCCCTCAAATTGCGGGTTTGGCACCTTTACTGAAATAATCGCGGTTAGCCCTTCGCGAACATCTTCTGCACTCAACTTTCCTTCTTCACCAACCAGCTTATGTTTTTCTGCGAAAGTATTCAATGCACGCGTAAGAGCTGTTTTAAACCCTGTAAGATGCGTGCCTCCTTCGTGCGTATTGATGTTGTTTGCAAATGAAAACACTGTTTCAGCATATTCTGTGGTGTACTGCATGGCAATTTCTGTTGTATAACCATCGCGTTGTTTTTCAAAGTAAATAACCGGATGAAGTTTTTGTTTTGCACGAGTCAAGTGCTCAACAAATTCCTTAATACCTCCTGTAAAACAAAAATCATCATGCTGACTGGAACGCTCATCAATGCATTCAATTCGAATGCCCTTATTCAGAAATGCGAGCTCACGCATCCTGTTCGCAAGCGTATCATAGTTCCACTCACCAGTTTCCATAATACTCAAGTCTGGCAAAAAAGTCACTTTTGTACCAGTACCTTCTGCAGGTCCTAGCTCAAGAACTTCTGTGGTTGGCATACCATTACTGAATTCTTGTTTCCACAATTTTGCCTGACGCTTCACGTGCACAATAAAATGTGTTGAAAGCGCATTAGTCACTGAAATACCCACTCCATGCAAGCCTCCAGAAACTTTATACACATTACGATCAAACTTACCTCCTGCATGCAGTTTTGTCATTACAAGAGTCAAGGCAGAAATGTTATACTTAGGATGGCGATCAACAGGAATGCCTCTACCATCATCTTCAACTGACAAGTACTTGTTTTGGTGAATGGTAAGCGTGATTTTTGTGCAATGACCTGCTAATGCTTCATCAATGCTGTTATCAATGGCTTCATACGCAAGATGATGCAATCCACGCACATCAGTACTGCCAATAAACATACCTGGACGCTTACGCACTGCCTCAAGATTTTCAAGCACCTGAATCTCTTTTGCATCATAACTTTGAACAGGCACAGAAATTGTAGGCTGTAGGGCAGAAGGTTTTTGTGTGCTGGATTCAGGAGAAAGAAGGATTTGTTCCTGCTGAACAGGTGCTGAATCAGAAGGTGATTCATCAACCGCAACAGGTTGTACTGGACTGTGTTCAGACATGTTTTCTTCCATGATGATCTCGTGTGTTTTTCTCGTATTTTAACGACGACAAAAACAAGCTATTTTCCTGTTAAAAAAGAACTTGTGTTTGTTTATAAACATTGTGATTGGACTGGCTCTGTAGAAAGTCGTGAGAATTATTGCACCGATATTGTAGGCGATGAATCGTGAGAATATTTCTGCGCGCTGTGCTGACGCCGTGCGAGAGCGCACGTGCGATCCAAACAAACGTTT
>JAHFOI010000002.1:37932-66895 GCA_023266895.1 Candidatus Woesearchaeota archaeon | reverse complement strand
GCAAGAAAAGTGCTACCTGCACTAATTCGTTCCTATATGGGAGCTCGCAAGAGTCGAGAGCCTTTATTTATGTATAAAGACTGGGCACGTGATCTTGGCATAAGTAAAGCACTTATGTCCGGTTATGCTTCAGGGCAGTATTTGCCTGGCAGTAAAATTCTTGCAAAAATGCTTCAGACTATGAACCTGCGCTACACAACTCTGGATGATTTTTTGAAGGAACATGAGACAAGCTAAGATGTGAGGGATAAGATATGCTAGGCATTTATGCAATTGGAGAAAAGTGTTGGACAACTTATTTTTCTTTTGATGAAGCAAAGAGCGCGTATGATGCAGCGATTGAAGGGCCCTTTTTTGTGCGTACTCAGAATGCACGCGAGAAAAGAATGCGTTTTGTGTCCGTACGTATTGACGAGCTAGATAAGCCTGCACGTCAAGAGGGTGTTTCACTCGATCTTTCACAAACCCTGAAACTAGTGTGTGTACATCGTGATCTTCTTTTGGAATTAGTTCGACTGAACATGGTGCAGAGGCTCCCGCCAGGAGATATACGTTTTGTGATGCAAATTGTAGAAGAAAGTGAATTGGCAGCGAAACGTGCAACTCTTGATGAAGTTATTCCTGCGTCACTTCCGCCAAAAGAAACTAAGAAAAGCAATCTTTATTTGCCGCCCTGGTATCAATAAGTAAATGTGTTTTTTGATTATGGAAAGATTCTTTCTTCAAGCGAAACCTTTATATATCAGGACTCCTGAGTAGTAATAACTGCTTTTGCAGAGGTGAACAATGATAACCGCAAAAAAATCTCTTGGTCTTGTTGGATGTGTACTTGGCGCAGTAGCTGCAGTTGCAGGATGCACCAACAAACTCACAAATGAAATACGCCTTGCACCACTCAGATCATACTTTATGGATGTGAGTGCCTCACGATTTTATGCAATTGATAAAAACCATAGTGAACATTCAACTGAAGTGATTTTGAAAAACACTGAAGACTCAGACACACTGTTATGTGATGATGATAATGGTGATGGAAAAGCAGACAATATTATTTGCAATTATGAACCAGGAGGCAAGTGGAAGTGGATTATTCCTGGAGATAGTCCTGAACGTGCAGTGCTCGCACGACGTATGTATCCTGAATTATACAAGCTTGCAGACAAGAGCATTGCTGACTTCATTGCAACAAAACCTGTAGAGACTCCGTATAAGTAAAACTGGTTTTGTCTGTGCTGGGTGCAGGTTGTATTTATTAAATATTTTGAATGTTTTACAGAGATTATTCAAATCACTCTATTCGTACCTCAAGGCATCAACTGGTTTAAGATGAGACGCTTGATGTGCGGGAATTACTCCAGCAATAATGCCAACAACAATAGAAACTCCTAGCGCCATGAATACAGAACGTGCTGACAGACTTAGGCTTTCGCTACGTGGAAAAGTATGGGCATTAAAGAATTTGAGTTGTAGAAAAAATAATTTTGCACTGAAGTTTCTTGAGCAGGTGTTTAGAATAACGCCGGCGCGGGGAATTTCAACCCTGTAACAACGAAAGGTTTTTGAACCCCGGAGCCCTTACGAGCAGAAGGTTCTCGGCCTTCCGGCGCACCAGGCTCGCCAACGCCGGCGTTATTTTTTGATTATTTTCTTTTTTTAAGTGTGTTTCTGAAGAAAAGAGAGCATTTTTCCGGAATAAACGTAAGGTTTACAAAGCTACCGAAAGATTTGCGAAACTTACAGAAAAATTCGTAAAGTTTACGAAACATTTGGAGCTTTTTTTATAAGTATTAATTATTCCAAAGGGGTTCATTTTTTTCATACCCCACCGCTTGGTTGCGAGTAGCTTGCAACCCTTGGAGCGGTTGGGAGTTTTCATTTGCTCAGAAAATTTAAGATTCAGTGTGTCTCAACATTTATTCCAGGGATTTTCTCAAAGTGTTGTTTCTTGCTTACCTTGATTAATCGCGCGGTGCATAGTTTGTTCTTCTTGTACACTCAGTTTCCAAAGCCCAAAACATTCTTTAATACTTCCTTTCGCGTTTTTCAAACGAGTAACTGTTTCTGAAAAACTTTCTTCAGGCAGCTTTAATGCTTTGATCTGTTCAAGTATTTTCAATTGTTTGTTCAGTTTTTTTCTTTGCTGCCTTCTTTGATTACTCATATTCAGAGAGCGTTTCAGAAACATTTATATACTTTATCTCTGGCTTGTGACTAAAAAGAGGTGTGTAATGAAAGTTCCTATGCTCAGGAATAAGCAGGGCGCGCTTGAGCTCTCTATCACAGGCATTGTCGTGCTTATTATTGCGATTACAGTCTTAGGACTCGTGATTTTCTTTGTCAAAAAAACATTTGGTGAAACCACAGAAATCGTGGGAGGCCAAATTCAAGTTATCAAAAAAGATCTTGTGGAAAGCTTGCGCGCAACAGGCGAGCTCTTAGCAATTAATGTTGCAGAAATTGAGGCAAATGTTGGTGAGCCAAAATCCTTTGTGGTTGCAATACAAAACACAGGAAGTAGTAGTCTTAAAGGTGAGGTCTGCTTTAGGCTTAGGTTCACGTGCGTGAAAGCCTTCCGTCACAGAACACAAAACACGTGCTCATTTGAGGCAAATGGACAACAACCTATTGATGTGGGCGGCGTTGATGAAGCTGGAGTGCCAATACGAGAAGAATTTAGTTGGTTCAGAAAAGTAATTGGTGGTGGCGAAGTTGACATCAAAGACCAGCTCAGTCTTGCAGCACCTGTTGAACTCCTCATGAAACGAGGTATTAGTGACACGTACCGCGTGCAGCTCACAGTGCTTAAAGAAGTCAACAATAATAATTGCGCAAGCGCATCGCAATTCAAAGACTATGCATCAAAAACCTTTGATGTGGTGCTTAAAGCATAAAAGGCATATCAAACAGCAATTACTGAGGAAATATGAAGAAGCGAGGAATCATGAACAAAAAGCGTAAACTCACACCCGCAGAAGAATTTGATATCATGAAACTCGTGCTTGACAAATTTTTGTGGCTTGGCACACTACTTGCAGGCTGGGGATTATATCTCACCATAGATCAAGGACCTCAGGAAGGTGGATGGTATATTCTTGCAGGCGGAGCAATCATGCTTGTTTTTGCATGGCTGATTATTCAAGAATTTGAACACTTGCGATGAAGCGCGCACATATTTGGTTTCAGTTTTTTGTTGTTTTTTGTGTCGCAATGCTTTTTTTTGTTGCATGCACCCCAACTCCTGCGTGCACCACAAATAAAGATTGTCTTTCTGCAGGCCAAGTTGGTCAATGCGCACAACACACGTGTGTGTACACTCCTCTTGCACAACAATCCTGCACCACCTCACAACAATGTGAAAAAAATGGATACGTGAGCAATTGCGTGCAAGGCACGTGCGCATGGAATCCAGGCATCAAACACGCAGCGCAAATAAAATATTTTACTGATTCAGTCAATAGCGCAGGCAATGTGTTTGCAATAGCAACAACATTTACTCAGCCTTTTAATATTTTTCAGGACAGAATGAGCATAAAGCTTGAGCTCACCCAGCAACAACACACTGCAATTGTTGTCAAACGAATTGAATTAGAAGGTGATGACGTAACAACAAAACAACGTATCGTGCTCGCCTCAAAAATAACAACAAAAAACTTTTGGCAAGCAGGTGATGTTAGTCGCGAAGAACTTGCCTTGGATTTTCCAACATCAGAACAATCAGGAATGTTTGATAACTTGCTTATTCGCGTGACCTACACTGGCATGATTGATGGGCGCCTGCAGACTAATGTCTTTAGCACAACCTTGCGCAATTTTGTCATGAACTGGCAAGCAATCACTCCCACAACTTGTCTTGCGTCATGTGATGATCAAACTTCTGGAACAACTGATGTGTGCAGTGCTGAAACTCAATATGTTTGTGTACATACCCCTATTGTTGGCGCATGTGGCAATGGAGTATGTGATGGTGCAGAAACAATGTGTTCCTGTGCTACTGATTGTGGTCCGTGCCAGACAGTGATTGGAAGCTATGTTGAACGAGCATGTACTGTTAATAACACGTGCACAACGCGCGTCAAGCCTAGCACGACAAAAAAACCATTCACTGTACTTGATGAACGAAGCACGTCAGCACTTAAGTTTAGCACGCGTATCAGCTACACTCAACCATATGATACTTCCACTGATACCCTGCTTGTAGATCTTACGTTGTTTGACAAACAACCTGACATAACACTCGTGCGTATTACTGGAGTTCAATTGCTTGAAGGACAAAACCTGATTGCAGAACAAACAATCACAAAAACATTGACTGCGCTCGGAACTCGTGCGAGTATAGAACTTCATGTCAAGGCACAAGAATTGCCTGAAATCGAACGCTGGCTCACACTTGCTGTTACGTATGAATATGCACGACAAAAAAGTTCCCAGCCAGTCAAGGAGCGGTTTGAGCGACAGCTTGGCAAGATAACTTTATTGTCGCCATAAAAAGTAAATATCTGGTGAAAACGTTAGGCATGCAAGGAACCTCACATGAAAAAAACAATGTTGTTCAAGAGAAATTCCCGCGGGCTTGAGTTAAGCGTCACAGTCCTCGTGCTTCTCATCATTAGTATTGTTATGTTTATTCTTGCGCTTACGCTCTTGAAAAAATTCTTTTTTGAAGCAGAAAGTATTCGTCTTGAACTTGACAAAGATGTTGAGCGACGCATAGAAAAAATCTTGACTCAAGGCACTGATGTGCTCGCAGCACCATTTACAAAAGCAACACTTGCGCGAGGTGTAGACAAGGTATTTGGCATAGGCGTACGTAATGTGCTTGGCGCACAGCAACGTTTTTGCACATACACGTTTTTTGATTCAGCATATCTTCCTGATGAACGTGAGGTGGGCAAGGCTTCAGGCACTCCAGAATATGATTCAGGGTTTATTCAACAACACTGGCTTGGTGATTTTGCGCTACTTGATGAACCAGGAGTGCTTGGTCAAGGTGATTTTCGCGTGGTACCAGTACGCATAAAAGCCTTTAACCTCATGGCTGATGGTCAACAAACACTCAAAGGAACCTATGTTTTTAACACGTGTGTTTTCACGAGCTCACAAAATTGTAGTCAGTCAGTGGGTGTGTGCAGGGAGTGTGCTGATAACCCGTTGTTGTGTGGCAAGTTGCGAGACACTCGCCCAACAAATTTTGTGTATACTGATCGGCTCACAAAACTGTTTATTGAAGTGAGCTGAGGCTCTTTCCTAAGTGTCCAGTTCTGGTTGTAATCTTGTGAATTAAGTTATAACCTTCGAACCATAGTGAGTCTGGCGAGGTCAAAACCGAGAATTAGGATGGAGCTGTGAGTAGAGCAAGAAATGGCACTTGTTTGTGGAGACAAGTTGGTTGTTGTGAAATTTGCAAAGTTTTGTCTTACTCCGGAGTGGTGCTAAAGCTTTTTATCTTGTGAGGGGGCTTGTGATTGTATGGCTCGGTTGGATATTGATAAAATACTGCGGCGTGCACGCCAGGCAGAAAAAAAGTTTGAAAAACTCAATAAAGAGTTTGAGGCAACGCCACAACCAAAAAGCAGTGCTGGTTCAAAGTTGCCATCGCTTCCTAAATTTTCGTTCCCAAAAATATCACTTCCTAAACCGCGCATTGATGTTCGCAAATTCTGGAATATTGTCATGCCTCGTGAAACCAAACAAGGTAAACCTGTCCAAGAACCAAAACTTTTTGCGAAAGAAAATAAATCCATTGAAACAAAATCATTGCCGCCAGTTGTGAAACTTTTGCCAGGGATAAAACCCTCAAAACAACCTGTACTGCCTTGGGTTGGTTGGCAGGTGTTTAAACAAAAATTTCAAGAAGCAGTGCATCAGAAGTGGATTGTGGGCCTTGTGTTGATTGTGTTGGTTGTGATTCTTGTGCCATTCATTGCTTTTAATTTTGCAGGCACAAATTGTGAACGTGATATTGCCTGTTTTGGATCCCTCGCGAACCAGTGCAAAAGCGCGCGCTATACTGGCGTAATTGCCGGCGCAAGTGTGCACGTTGTCTCTCGAAATTGTCAGGTGATAAAAACAGTTGTCTCATTGCCTGACATAGAACCAGAGAGTGTGAAACAATTATTCGTAGGCAAATCCATGACGTGTACGTATGAGCAAGGTGATTTTGATTCAATCTATCTCACGAAGCTCACTGGAAATTTACCAACCTGCACAGGCGACCTTGTCACGGCCATTCAAACACTGACAACAGGATAACTCACGGTAAGTATTTTGGTGTGAAAATCTTCTTCTTACCACCGTCCTTTTTTTAGAAAGCTTTATAAATAAAACCATGTAGGGTTTCAAAAAAGGGGATTGGGTAGGTTGAAAAAAAAGAATAATCGGTGGTTGATACACTCTGTTGTACACCTTGCAGTCTCCTCAAGTGGGGAATGGGTGGTTTGAACAACAAGAGTTTACAATGGTTATCAGTGTTCTTTGCGTACTTAGTAGCTTCCACACCTTTTACTCAAGCAGCGCTTTTGAATGGTTCTAACTCGATAAATGCCGATGTGCTTCCTGAAGACTTGTCTACTCTGGGCGCGTTTGTGGGCAATGCATCAAGCGTGCACACAAGCGGGGTGCAGGAGCTTCAGATTGTTCTTGATGCAGTGCCTGTAGTCAAAGATGAAGGCATTGCGCTTATGCCTCCCCAAACTCTTCCTGTGGATTTCTTTGATGGCAACAAAAAAATTCTTTCATTTTCCTTTGATTTTTCTCACGGCGTTTTTCCCACTGAGGGCATTCTTAATCTCACAAAAGTACGCATTGAAAAAGAGCCTGGCGCGCTTGCAGTTCGTGGCATTGGGATTCAGTTTGGTGCAGTGCAGGACTGGTTTGTTGAAAAAACAGCTGACAGTGTGTGCGTAAAGACTTCAGATGGTAGTATTGCAGATCTCTCGATTGATTGCTCAGCAAGTGATGAGGTATTGGTGGGGTGTGATGGAAACACGCACGTGAATTTCACGTGCACAAATGACAACGCACAAGTCAAGATTTCCGGTACAAATGCAACGGTAATTCGTGCCATAAACATGAGCTCTACAACAAAGAAAAGTGCTGCAGTCAATAGCTCAGCAATACCCTCTCCCCCGGTGATTGCAGAAGGATTTGTGTTTGGCAATACCTCACAAGTGCAGACGAGTGGTATCACAAATTTAACTGTGCAGGTGAATAATGTCTTGCTGAATAATCCACCTAATACATCTTCTGAGTACCCAAACGTGTCCATGGTGTTTCAATATTTTAATAATGGATCTTTGTTGATGGATTATACTATTTTTTCTTTTGATGTTATTTTTAATATAACTCCTGTGCGTTTGGCAAAAGCATATGGTGGTCTTGCAGTTCAAAATTTGAGCTTACCAGTGTTTTCTCCTCGTGCATTATACATTGAGAGAAATGCAAGTGTGGTATGTGTGCAACAGCTAACTGCCGGGTTTAACATAACCTCATTCACTCAAAACTGTACTGACTCTAATGAAAATTTGCGTGATTGTGATGGTATTTTTGTCGGTCCTGTAAAGTGTGATCCATACAATAACACTCAGTTGAAAGTGTCGAGCACTGGTCTTTTGAACTTGTATGCTGCAAAAGGTATTCCGCTAAGCGTGAACCAAATAAGTCCTTTTACTCTTATCGCTAATGAGTCTCCGATTATGGAAATCAATGGTCATGGTTTTCCTCCAGTGGTGAATGTGAGTCTCACAAATAATATTTCAGTGAATTTATTGACAAGGTCGAGTTCTAAAAAACTTCTTGTGAACTTAAGTATGGGTAATGCAACGTTTGGGCTAGGAAACCTCACTGTTGTTGCGCCTGATGGTCTGCCAAACATTACGGTTGTGAACGCGTTTAATGTCACTCCGTTCCCAAATGTTTCCCTAACTGCAATTGTGCCAAATTTTGGGTTTGCTAACACAACACGCGTCTATAATGTTACCGGTGATGGTTTTAGCAATAACACGTACAATTTCTCGATGACAAATAATGTGAGTGTCATGAGCTTGCAGGTCTTGAATAGAACTAATCTCAATGTGACCTTGAATCTTACGAACTCAACCCTTGGTCGCGCAAACTTCACAGTGTATAATACTAATACAGGAAACTTCACGCTTGTCAACAATTTTTCTGTCGCAAAATTCATCAACATCACGCGTGTGATTCCTAATGAGACTTTCATTGGAGTGCAGCGTATCTTTAATGTTACTGGTGAGGGTTTTGAGTCTGGCACAAATATTTCTTTCCAAGACAATGCAGTAGTGAACAATATTTCTTTTGTGAACGCAACACTGCTTAAAGTAAACTTGTCTATTACAAATGAAACAAATACATTTGATAGTTTTGAGGCAGTGTACGTTAGTAATAATGATCGTGGTCAGGCCACCATGACTGAACGGTTTGATGTTGGCTTTGGTCCTTTGAATAGCACACTTGCAAATGTTACTTCAGAAATTAATGGAACACTTGGTGCAAACCTTAATACAACAATTAACATTACAATGAATTTTGCTCCAGGAGTTAATCCTACAGGATTTAACTTCTCTAATTTTACACTCATGATTTTTAATAATGTCACGAATGAAACAAGCACCCTTAATTTTTCTAACACCTCAGTTGATGGGGGCGGTGGCGGCTTGTCAATTCAGTCTATTGATTCACCAATACTTTCTGGAAAGTCAGGACTAGCAACAGCAACAATTTCTTTTCCACTCTTTTTATTATCAATTCCATTAACTACAGGAATTAGTATTATTTTTGGTGAAGGATACTTATCCTCATCACTTTTTGGTAGTAGTCCTCTAACATTCTCGTGCGGATCAGGTCCTACAGTTATTCGTGGCACTAACACTGTTGGTGGAGGTGGTGGTTCTGGTGGCGGTGGAAGTGGTGGAGACACAGGCACAGGTGGCGGTAGTGGTGGAAGTACAGGAACTGGTGGCGGTGGAGGGGGCGTGACAGGAACTGGAATAGGTTTGACAACCCCCTCACCTGACATAACTGTAATTGATCCGAAAATAACAAGGCCACCAGATACAACTGTACCCGAAGTTCAGTGTCAATGTACTGAGAAAAAAATACGTGATGACTGCCCTGATGGTGGTGGCACTATTACCACTGGAGGTCGTGGTGGGGGAACTGTTTCAAGCGGTCCTTCTGCAGGAGCAGGTGTTACAGGAAGAGTTGTGAGTGAAAGCTCTTCTGAAGTCAAAACTTATTCTGCTGAACAAACTTCTGGATATGGTGGTCTTAAGAGTATTACTGGATGGGCAGGTATTGGAGGAGGTGGTGGAATATTTGATGGACTTCATGGCATTCAGCAACTTCTTGGACTAGCAGGTGGTGGTGCTGGCGGTGGTGGAGCGGGTGGTGGTGGATCTGAGATAAGAGTATACCAAACAACCTGCATTCCAAAACCACCCTGTACAGACAGCACGCGATTTGAAAATTGTCCTCCACCACTTCCTATCAGTGCATGTAATTGCTATGATTGTAAACCTCTTGATAAACAGTGCACTCCTCCTCCACTTCCTGAAAGTGGTAGTGGTAATGCGCCTCAAGAGCGCTTGTTTATTTCTGAGTATCGTACTACTCAAGAAGCGCCTTTTGATGCTGAATTTGTAGAACTGTATAACCCAACTGATGACCCTATCAAACTTTCTGGCTGGTCTGTAAAGGCATTGGCATATCCTGCAGAAAAGCTTGCTGAACTTGAGAGGCGTGGAACTTTTGGACCTTCAAGTGGACCTTCAAGATTAGGAGTGAGCAGTCTTGGTTTTACAGATTTAGGAGTGTGTCCTAAAGAGTATACACCAGTTTGTGGTAGTGATGGTAATACATATAGCAATGAATGTAATGCACAGCGTTCTGGAGTTTCTGTTGAATATGCTGGTAGGTGCAGACCTGTTATTTCTGATGAAAAGAAAAGTCTTCAATGTCCTGCACCAGATGTGCATAGTCCTGTGTGTGGCACTGATGGCAAAACATATGCTGGAGTATGTGAGGCTGGACTTGCAGGAGTAACAGTGCAATATTCTGGAACGTGCACAGCAGAAGGCTCTAAGTTATGCTCAACTATATTTGATCCTGTGTGTGGCACTGATGGTAAAACATATAGTAATTCTTGCACTGCTGAAGCAGCAGTTGTGCCTGTTGCATCCAAAGGAGAATGTCAGGCCCTGCCAGTAATTCGTGCATCTCTTGATACTGTTTTTGATTTGTTTTTGCTCCAGAAAGCAGAATTAAAAGAATTAAACACGATGAGGCTAACACTTGCTGAATTGCTTGAGTGTGAGCCAGAAAAAAGTAATGTTGGCTGTGCTAAAGCCGTTGTACTTGTTGAGACAAGCAAAGGAACGCAAAAAATCTCTCTTGATGCAAACCAAGCAATTCCTGTTTTAGGCGCACTTGTTTCCTTTACAAGCAAGACTGCTGCAAGTGCTACCTTTGTTGTAAAAGAAGAACTGCCAGATATAGTGATTACTATTCCAAGAGTTTCTGCAAAGATAGGTGAGCCATTTGCACTAACTCAGGGAGGTACTGGTGAGATTACTGATTTTGGCAGTATGGAAATTATGTTTACTGATGTTTTTGAGCCTTCGTGCACAGATAGTTTTGGTAAAGCAAGCAGTACATGCCTTCCAGTAGCAGTATTTGAAGTCAAGCCACCACACGCAAGCTTTGGTTCTGTACGAAACTCATTGTTTAGCGGACAGATAAGTTTGAGTCCAGGACAACATCAGCGTTTCGCAGGAGCAACAATCACGCTACGCAGTCTGAACTCAGAAAAGGCAGTTTTAGTGGTTTCTCAAGGAGTGCTGCCACCAACTGATATAACAACTGATGTAAAAGTCTGTCCGACAATCGTGGCACCTGTGTGCGGTGCTGATGGTAAAACATATGAAAATTCATGTAAGGCTTCAACTGCAAAAATAACAGTTCTTTACGAGGGTGCTTGCGCTACCTCAGGAGATAAGGTGGTTTCTTATCGCCTGAATCAACGATACCCCTTGCTTTTACACCAGACTGCGAGCATATATGACTACAATGGCATGACTAACTCTCTTGTTGATATTACTCCAGCATGCCAGACAAGTGGTGTGTGTGGTTCAAAAGCAGTCTTTCATACACAACTTAATGAGCAAAGTGCTGATTATGAATTGAGCCCTGGAGAACGCAAGAATGTGTTTGGAGTCACCGTTGTACTTGTTGCAGTAAGCAGTCTTGGTGCAGTTGTTGCAGTAACTGATGAAGTACCCCCAGAGCATTTGTTTGTGAGCACTCCTGTACCTGTTGGTGCTGTTGTTCCTGTACTCGCGCCTGGTGTTCCAGTAGATGTGCAACAACCAGTTCTTGTTCAGCCTGTTCAGGAATTAATTGGTCCTTTATGCACAGATACTGATGGAGGTAAAGTGTACAATGTTCTTGGCAGAATGACTTTTGTGCAAAACAGTGTTTCTGAGAGCAAAACTGACTTTTGCGAAGGTTTGCAGCTTGTTCATGAATTCTTCTGTATTGGAAATACTGGTTCAGAAGAATCGCACACGTGTGAAAATAGTTGTGATGAAGGTGCGTGCAGTTCACGCCAACAACCAGGTCTGAGACGTCCTGATCAGAACCAGCAAGAAATTCCTGTATTTGCAAACCAACCAGTTCTTCCTATACCAGTAGAAATCCCTGTTTCAACCCCTTCCCAGGCACCTGTCTTGCAACCAGAAATTCAATCAAGTGAGCCTCAACCAGCAATACTTCCGTTACCAATACCTCAGCCATTGATACCTCAACCAAGCGTGTCCCTTCCAGAAAAAAGTGTGTCTTCTTCTATATCAATTATATCAGCGGTTGTGCCTATACCTCAAGGAAGTGTTTCACCAGTAGGCACAGTTGTTCCTGTGCTTGTTGGATCACCTGCACCTATTGGTGCGTTTGTTCCAATTGCTCTTGGAAGTCCAGCACCTGCTGGCACTGTTGTTCCTGTTGTCGCGCCAGGTGTTCCTGCAGGTGTGCTTCCTCCAATCTTCGTAAGTCCAGGCAGCCCTGCTCCTGACGGTGCGTTTGTTCCAGTGCGGGTAGGCAGCCCTGCTCCTGCTGGTGCAGTTGTTCCTGTGCTTGTTGGATCACCTGCTCCTGTTGATGCAGTACTGTTCGTGAGCCCGTCAAGTCCAGAATTAAGTTTAGAAAAAGCACGCGTGCCAGTGCTTCCAGGAAGTCCTGCTCCAGAAGGAGCTATAGTTCTTGTTGCACCAGGAAGTCTGGCTCCACCAGGAGCTATTGTTTTGTTACCTGAAGGTGGTTTTGAAGTAGTTCCTGTTGGTGTTCCTGCACCCGAAGGAGCATTTGTTCCAGTACCTGTTGGTGTTCCTGCGCCTGAAGGAGCACTTGCTCCAACTCTAGAACCAGTCAAAGAGCATAGACAGTTATCTCCACTTGCTAAAGAAAAGCGACTTCAACGCATTAAAGCACGTGATGAGCAAGTACAGAAAGCTTCTGAGCCTGAACAAAAGGTCAAAATTCTTGAGGCAGATAAACCTACGCAAGATGATGCAAGTCAAGAGCTTGCGCAAAGCACGTTACGAACACAAGAATTACGCACTGCACTCGTGCAATCAGAATATTATGCAAAACTACTTCAAGAAAAAGGTTTGTCTTTAGCAACTTCTTTTTATGAAGCTAGTGGAAGTAGTCTTCAAAAAGCAGAAGCAGTTATTCACGCCTACCTTGCAGGATTTGATGCTGCTGAAAAACAAAGCAGTCAAGAACGTGTTTCAGAAATCAAAAACTTTAGAAATCAGTTTGTGAATAAAGCAGTTCGCAATGCAGTTATTGTTCGAGAACAAGCTGAAACAACTGAAACTCAATCTGTTGCAGAAGAAGGTTCTGGGCTAACACAAGATGATACCCAAACAATTTTAGAAGAAGGTGTTCCTGAACAGTCTTGTGAGATTTACAGTTCTTTTGTGAATGGTATTCTTGATGAAAAAACATTTTCAGGTTTGCAAAGTAAAAGAAATAGTAAGTTTTGTCATTCGCCAGCAAGTGTTGCATCAAGTCGTGGCAGAAAAATTCCGCAAAAAGAAATGCCTTCAGGAATGTCACAAAATTCACCAAGTCAGTTGTTGGAAGAATGTCTTGCTCAAACTGATAGAGTGTATGTCGCGTGCGTGTTCAAGTACGTGAGTTCAACACTTCAGCAAGGAATTGCGAGCGCGAAAACAAGTATTACAGGAAATGTTGTAAGTGTTGTTGGTCGTGCGAGTGCTGATGTTCCAGGTTCTGTTGAATCATTAAGTAATGATTACAAAAAGTTGTTGAGTGCTTCTCAAGAAAAAGTGCCTGCGCGAGTTTCACTTGTTGCTTCATTGGTAAATCTGGGAAGTGCTGCTGTGCCTGTTCTCAAGACGTCATTGGGAGATCCCTCAAATGAGGTGAAACAAGCAGCTATTGAGGGGCTTGGGCTTGTAGGAGGGCAAGAAGCATTTTCTATCTTACGCTCCGAGGCTTCTGCACGTATGAGTGCGAGTGCAGGAAAAAATAGTGATGAGGAAAAAGTAGGAAGACAACTTGTCCAATCGCTTGCACGTTTTGGCGCTCGTGCAGTGTCTGACCTTGTTAAATTGCTTAATGCCAAGGACGATGGTATGAAAAGTATTGCAATTCAAGCCCTGGGAGCAATTGGTGGCAGTGAAGCGCTGCAAGGTTTGCGTGAAAAGCTTGCAGAAGCTAAAGGAAGCAATGCTAAAGAAAATAATGCGAGAGGAAGTTTTTATGTTGGAGACAGTGCAAAAGGAACTGCTAGCGGTTCAAATCAAGCTGATTCAGACAAGACTGCATGGATGCGAAGACAAATTGCTCAGGCTTTGGGCAAACTTGGAAAAAATGCAATTCCAGAACTTGTAGGCTTATTGAGTGATCCTGACGCAAAAGTCAAAGCAGCTGCAGCAAGCAGTTTTGCAAAAGCGAGCAAGGATGCTCCTCAGTCAGCAGCTAGCACGTTAAGTGCGCAGTATAGCGCACTTTTGGCAAAGGTTGAGTCTGGAAGTGAAAAAATTAGTAGGGGCGTCAATTATGATTTTCTGAACGAAAACGATGTCATTGACGCAAGAGTTGCGCTAGTACAAGCACTAGGCAGTCTTGGTGATGTTGCAATTCCTGGTCTTCGCAAGGCACTTAATGATCCTAACCCAAAAGTTCAAACAATGGCTGCAAGAGCATTAGGTGTTGTGGGTCGTGATGATCCAAAAACAATGGTGAGTGTTCTTGCATCACAGTATGGAACACTGAAAAACTCTAGTGCACGCGTGAGTGCTGTTGAGGCATTAGGTCGCTTGGGTGATGCAGGATTTTCAGCATTGCAACAAGCATTGAATGATCCTGATCCTTTAGTAAAGGCAGCTGCTATCAAAGCATTTAGTCAAGTAAGCAGTAGCAACCCGAGAAGTGCAGCAAGTAGTTTAGCAGCACTCTATGATAACTTGGTTAAATTAGCTGGAGATGTGAGTCTTCGTGTTGCAGTGGTGGAAGCATTAGGTCAGTTGGGTGATGCAGGCCTGGAAACAGCAAAGAAAGCCATGGGTGATCCTAGTCCTCTTGTAAAAGCAGCTGCTGCTTTGGCATTTGGTGGTGCAGCAAAAGAAAATCCTGAACTAGCACTTCCTGCATTGCTTGCGCAGTATGATGCACTCAAAAAAGGTGATGCAACTGCTCGAAAAGCTGTTGTAAAAGCAATGAGCAATATGGGCTCTGGTGCACTGGCTGGTTTGCGTGCTGCATTGAATGATCCTGCAGCTGAAGTAAAGCAAGAAGCAATTATTGGGCTTGCGAAAGTTGGGAGAGATACGTCTATTGACTTGATTGGGCTTTTTAGAAATATGTACAATGCACTTCTTAAAAGTGGAATAGAAAGTGATACTCGCTTGGCATTGGTAAAGGCTCTAGGTTCTCTTGGCATGAATGCTTTTGATGCACTTGCTTCTGCAATAGGCGATCCTGACCAAAAGGTAAAGGCTGCAGCAAGTGTTGGGTTTGTTTCTGCAAGCAAAGAAGATCCAATGGCAGGAGCCAGAGCTCTTCAGGCTCATTTTTCTGCAGAGAATGATGCTAAAGTACGCGCCATTATTGTTCAAGCATTAGGAAATATAGGTGAGGCTGGTCTTGAAGGTCTTGGTGTAGGACTTGCTGATGTTGATACTAAAGTACAGTCTGCAAGTCTTGAAGCACTTGGTGCACATCCAAGCCTTGATGGGCTTAATGTGATTCGTCAGCATAGCAGTAACTTACTTGGAGCTACATCAGAGGTTCGTCAAAATCTTGCAAAAGTGCTATCGCTTTTTGGTGAGGCTGCAAAAAAAGACCTTGACCCTTTGCTTAAAGATAGTGATCCGCTTGTTAGGGCAGTGGCCTTAAACGCAGTGGGTGTGCTTTCTGAGTCAGATACTAGTCAGGTGGGCGACACTTCAGAAAGTGTTTCAAAACTTGAAGCACAGTATGACGGGCTTATTACGCCAGTAGAAAAAAATCCCGTGCTTCGCCTCGCAACAGTACAAGGTTTGGGTTCTATGGGTAAACAAGCATTGCGCGTGTTGAAAAAAGCTCTTTCAGATACTGACAAAGGTGTTGTTACTGCAGCAATTATTTCAGTAGGCCGCATAGGTGGTATTGATGCAGTTAGCACGCTGGCTGATTATTATCAAGAACTTCTTGGAGTGCAAAAACAAACTCAAGGCAAATCTGAGTCAAAAGAGCTTGTTGAGAATGGCCCAAAAAATCAAGTTAAGCCACCTCGAGACCCCTCGCTTAGGCTGGCAGTTGTTGAAGCATTAGGGGGGATAGGATATCTCGCGACTCAGAGCTTGGAGCTTGCAGTTCGTGATCCTGATGAAAAAGTTCGCAAAAGCGCAATTACCAGCATTGGACATAATGGAGGCCAAGATGCAGTACGCATTATTGGAGCAGAATATGCTCGCTTATTAGGCACTGCCAACACAGAGGCAGACACTTCACAAGAACCTGATATGCGATTGCTGCTTATACAGGCACTTGTTGGTATTGGTAAAACACCTCTTGGAGCTCTTCGCATATTTAGTGATGCATTGCTTGATCCTAATGATAAGGTTAGTAAATCAGCACTGGTTGGCATTAGCAGAGTTGGTGGGTCTGTAGCAGTGAGTGTTCTTGTTGAAAAATACACCTACTTGCGAAGTCTTTTAGCAGCGCAAACAAAAGAAAATCAAGAAGCAACGCAAAAAAACGCAGGTCTTCGCCTAGTAATAATTCAGTCATTGCAGCGCGTTGGAAAAATCGGGTTGCAAGGCATTATTCTCGCACTGGATGACCCTGATGAGAAAGTACGACGATCAGCAGTAAGCGGACTAAGCAACATTGGAGGTGTTGATGCAGCAAATGCTCTCACAAAACTATATCAAGACTTGCGTGCTGGTGCAGGAAGTGTAGCCTCACGTGTTCTTGATAGGTCAACGCCAGTTGGTCTTGACATTACTGGAAAAGATATTCAATTTACTCAAAACGAGCTGGATCAGCAAAAACAACAAAATCAAAAAAATGCTGCTGAAAATGCAGGCCTGCGCGCAGTAGTTGTTCAATCACTTGGTGGTCTTGGAAAGTTAGGCTTGCAAGGTCTTGGTCTTGCTCTTGATGATCCTGAGATCAAAGTTCGTCAAGCTGCACTTTCTGGAATTGGACAAGTTGGTGATAATGAGGCAATCTTGATTTTGAGCAATGAGTATGATAGTTTGCGAGGAGAAGAACACCCTGCTGAGAGTAAGAGTTCAGATAATGTAGCAACTGAAACGAGGCTTTTAATCGTGCAGGCAGTCGCTGGCGCAGGCAATCGAGCACTGCCTCTATTAAGAAAAGCCCTCACTGATGCTGATAAAGAAGTGAGAGCTGCAGCTGTGCAAGCAATGGGTAAGGGTGGAGGATTAGCAGGTACAGAAGCCTTGATCCAAGCATATGCTGAGTTACGTGCTGAGATTGGAGCACCAGTTGCGCAAGACACGCGCGAAGATAATGAAAGACTTAATATTGAAGGATTTACGCAAATAATTGGAGAACAAATTGGGGAACAAAAAGGTAGTCAGAGAGGTCTTACGACTCAGGTGCGTGGGGATGAGAAATTAAATGGCCAAAGAAGTCTTGCGGTTCAGTTGAGTAAGGCTCAGGAGTTAAACACAGGTATTACTGGTCGTGCAGTTACTGAAGTTTCTGATCAGCAACATGATGCTGACAAAAAGAATGTTGAGAAAACTCCACAAAGCCGTGCTGAGAATGATGGTCAGCGTTTGAATGTTATGATGCAATTGTCTGCATTAGGGAAACCTGCGTTGAAGGGCATAAAAGCAGGACTTTCAGATCCTGATGAAAAAGTGCGACGCGTTGCACTATCTGGTATTGGAAAAATTGGAGGTCCTGAAGCTGTTGCTGTGCTGAGTGCTGAGTATCGCACACTACGCGCATCTGTAGGTAGCAATGCAGGGCGTAGTGAGTCTCTTGCTAGTGGCGAAAAAGACAGTGCGAAAGTTGAGGAAACAAGGTTGGTGATTATGCAAGCATTAGCTACATTAGGCTCATCAGGAAAAACTGCATTGCAGGTCCTTATTGAAGGCCTTTCTGATCCTAATGAAAAAGTTCGCAAGGCAGCAGTGATTGGTGTGGGAAACATAGGTGGTTCAGAAGCAGTTCAGGCACTTTCAAATTTGTATAGTGAATTGCGCAACCAAGCAGGCAGTGCTGTTGAGGAAAGAGCAGGGGAAGTTCGTACTGAGTCTAATGCAAAAGCAGAAAAATCTAGTGAAAAATCTTTGACAGAACCTGCTGAAAAAAAAGAACCTGGCGTGCCAGCTCGTGCAGATGAACCAGTTAGTGTTATTGCTGAAAAGTCTGTGATTACGGGTGGTGCAGTGACTGAATTTTCTGATCAGCCTAACGCAGAGAAACCTGAAGCAAGTCAAGGCAATCAGAATGAGGGTGTTCATAATTCTGCAAACCAAGAAACAAAAGTCACTGAAACTGGTGTGCAAAACAAAGCTAGCCGTCTTATGCTCATGCAAGTGTTGGGCCAGATGGGAAAGCCAGCATTGAGCGCGCTTCAGTTAGGCCTTTCTGATCCAAGTGAAAATGTACGAAAGGCAGCAATGGTTGCAATAGGCAGAGCAGATGGTGAGGAAGCTGTTGAAATCTTGCTTGAAGAATATAAAAAATTGCGAGGCTCATCAGTTGCTGAAGAAGGTGTTTTGTCTGAGTTAAGCAAGCGATTTGTGAATGCTATAGAAGCAGTTCAAACACTCGGTGGAGGCTCATCTGGAGAAGCACGTGATCCAGTCACAAGATTACTCCTTGTAAAGTCTATGGTATTAGTTGGAAAGCCAGCACAGCAAGCTATCGAGTATGCATTGAGTGATCCTGATGAGCGCGTACGAGCTATAGCAACTGTTGCATTAGGAGCTATTCAAACAGGCACGTCTCTTGAGAATTTTGCTCCAGACACTCCTGATGATACGGAAAATGGAGTTGGCGAAGAAAATCCAGAATCTGAGACTGTATCTACTTTTATTTTCAAATTTCCTGATGATATTATAAAAGCGCGTGGAACTGTAGTGCTTGGCTTGCATAAAGCATACGAACAAATTTATGGAAGACCTGCTACGTACCTCTTAGGGGGTAATGATGCAAAGCAATACTTGCCAAATGTTGTTGGTCAATTAATCCTGGAAAGAAATGGAGTTCAAATTGATCAAGCATCTTGGTCACACCCTAAACCGCGACCTTCTGGTTTAGGTCTGGATGAGCCTGGCACGAGATACGATGCTGAAAGCAAGGCTGAAAGTCTTGGGTTGCAGTATGAAGATTTCACGTTTGATGAGCTTCGCCAACCGTCACAAGTTATAGAAGAGCAACCATTTGGGAAACAGGAAGGCGAGCAAATCCTTGAAGCGCAAACACCAGAGGATGTTGTTTCTGAAGAGGCTGCACAAAAAGCATGTGTTGCCAAAGCAATAATTTCAGTACTATCCTCAGGAAGTGTTGGAGAAAAACGTACAGATTCAAAGCAATTCACGCTTAGCCTTGGAGACAAACAAGGAATTGCAGGCACAACAGTGAATTTTGTCGGTATTGATGATTATGGAGATGCTCACCTCATTGTTACTAAGGGTGAAGAAACAACCAGCGCTCTGAAAGAAAACGCAGCAAATACAAATGCGCGCACTTCAAAAATTATTAGTTCAGGAATTACTGGCAAAGCTGTTGCTGATGAGATTTGTCCAGCAATTTTCGCTCCTGTGTGCGGAGCTGATGGCAAGACTTACTCAAATGCATGCAAAGCCAACGTGGCACAAGTAAAGGTGGTGTCAGAAGGTGAGTGTGTTTTAGCAGGCCAAACTACAGGGACTGGTATTGGCAGTTCTACAGTAGGATCTGGCTTAGGATCTTCAAGTTTAGGCCTTGTTTCTGCAGTACTGGGAAAAGAGTTTTCTTTAACACCAAAACAAAAAGGTGCTATTACTGACTTTGGAAACCTTCAAGTTCATCTGGATAAATTAGATACTTGTGATATTACAACTGCACCTCGTCAGCCTCCAAGAGCGTCAGAACTTCCTGCCCCAACGCAACCTCTTGCCATAAAAAAGCCAATGGCTCCGCCACCTGCAATACGACTTGTTCAGAGCCCTTATTTGCCAGTGTATACCTTAGAAGCAGTTGATGACACTACGGTTAAATCAACTGAGCCAGTCCTGGAAAATGAAGCGCCTGTTATCGAGCAAGAACAATGCTTTGATGCTGAAGCTCCAGTATGTGGTGTTGATGGAAAAACCTATAAGAATAAATGTGACGCGCGTCAAAAAAAGGTTTCTATAGTCAGCCTTAATGCGTGTGCTCCTCCAAAAGTAAAACTAGCAGAAATTCAAACACAACCTATCGATCCTGCTGCTGAGTATGATAAGCTTTTGACTGACAAGGAAGATTTTTCAATTGCAAACTCAGTTGCAAAAGCAAGTGCAACAAATCTTGAAACAGCACTTGTTCCCAAGACAGGAGTAGGTGCATTAAACAATATTGGTTCTCTTGAAGAAGTGAGCTCAAAGAAAGACACTGCTGTTGACACGAGGAGTTGTTCTGTTAAGGTGCGTGATGGTAAAGTTTGTGATCCAGTACTAGGGGATTCTAGTTCGTGTGCGTCACTTAATGGGTTTGAGTATGATAGTGCGCGTGATGAATGTGTGCAAAAAACTGTTCGTGCAGGACTTGGCATGCTTGTGCCTTTTAGGAGTCAATCATTGTGCGAAAGTAGCTGCGTGAAAAAAATTGTTTCCACACCTGACGAAACGATTTGTCCAAGTATTTTTGAGCCAGTGTGCGGTGCTGATGGAAAAACCTACTCAAATGCATGCCAGGCAACCTCAAAGAAAATAAAAGTGGCATATTCAGGGGACTGCCAAAAAGACCAGGTACAGTATGATTCCTCTCAACAACTTGTACAACCTTCAGTGCCAGTACATACTTCTGACCTAACAACTGAAACGCCAGAGAACCAAGAAGATTACGGGGTGAGTCAAGAATTTGAGATTTCTGATGAGTTCAAAGTCAGCTTGAGAAGTACAGACTATGACATTGCCTCAATTGAAAAACCTCTTGCTGCGTCAAGCGCATTTTTTGGAAGTTTGCGAAGAGAAACTGAAATTCCTCCACCTATTGATATTATTGAAAAGAGTTTTTCTCGTGATAAAATAGCATGTGAGTCAGGTGTTGGTCAAGTTCCTGATGAAGCAAAAACTGCTGAAGAATGCACAAAAGCTGCGTTAGCTGAGGTAGGTAGTGTTGCGGGAGGTCAGGCTCCAGCAGGTGGGTCTTCTAATTGCGGTACAGGAACTGGTTCAGAAAGTTCTGAAACAAATACTGAACCTACAACAGCTCAATCAGCACAATTTGCCTCTCAAGAAACTCCTGCAAGCAACAGTCAGAAGCCTGTTGAAAATTCTGGGATTTCCGAAGCAAAACCTACTGAAACACCTGATGCTGCGTTTGAGCGTCGTCGTTTGAAGGCGGTGAGTTTGGGTTGTACGAATTGTTGGGTTGATGGTACTGTTGCGCGGTTGGGTCAGGCAAAGTATAGTACTGACGTGTTTTTGAAGCAGCATGAAAATAGTTTAACACCAACTGGTCATGTTACAGCTTCATTATTTACAGGTGCAGCAACAGCTGAAGTCCCTGTTGTTGCGAGCTTGATTACTGGATCAGTTGCAGTGCAGGGTACTGCTTTCCAGGGTAGTGCAGCGCAAGGTGCTGCTTTGCAAGGTGGTGCTGCGGTTCAGGAAGAAGCATATCAAGGTGGTCCTGCAGTGCAAGGAGAAGCATATCAAGGATATCAAACTGGTGCTGAGGGTAGTGTTGGAGCTGGCGCAGAAAGTCAAACGCCTGCGCAGGCAAGTGATGAAGCGCCTCCTGAAGAATTTTTCATTGATGTTCCTAACCCTCTTCTGTATGAATGCCCTAAGAAAAAGGATGCAGGTGGTGGTGGAGGAGATGAGTGTGAAATGACTGATCCTTACAGCTGCACGTATCCTCACCAGGATGATACTGTTAAAAAATGTGTAGAGCCTTGTGCAGATATTAATAAAAAGTGTGCTCCAAAGTCGTGTGATGAGCCAGACTGGAGTGACAAGAAGTGGCAAACTATTTTTCAGCTTGTGTCAGACCCTCCGCCAGTGAGTCTTGTGCCTGCGTATGGAGAATGCATTGCCTACTCTCTTCAGCCTCCACCTGATCTCTTTCCTGGAGACCAGAAAAAGTTTGATGATGCAAAAGAAAAATACAAGGCAACTCACGAAGGAAGAGAGCCTTCTGCGAAACAACAAGCTAAAATGAAAAAGGAAATAAAAGAAGGGGCTAAGCATTGCGCGCAAGAAGGTACTGATCTTGATGGTGATGGAAAGTTTGATGATCCTGGAGAAACTCCACCAGATCCTGATTGGATGAAGGAACAAGAAGAAAAAGCCAAGAAGTTGGCAGAATATCATAAAAGAAATCCAGGAAGTGATAAATATTTCTGGAAGAAAATGCATCAATTATTTGGCATTGCCTTTGGAGAATCTACTGAAGCAGAAGTTGAAGGTGCAGATCCTGCATGGATTGCAAGCCATAAAGGTGTAAATCCAAAAACTGGACAGGCTTACACTCCTGCTGAGCTTCGTGAAGCATACATTGCAGAACATAGCGTGTATGTGAAAGGCACAGTAAAAGGCGCGTACGGTGGTAAAGTGCCTCAAGGAACTATTGCGCACAGCGTGTTGCCTCCAGCTGAACAAAAAGCAGCTGATGATATGGCAGTGAGATTAATTACGAATGCAATGTACAGAAATCCCAAACTCTCGCAAAAGGAATTATACGAAAACTTCATGAGCGCAATCTCAAACACAAAAGGTGGTGTTGACGCAATTGAAGACGTGAATGAAGTGTTTAATGGAATTTTTGAAAAGGCTAATACCAAACAAAGGAATGCTGAAATAATAAAAACTGCTCAGCAAGGCCAGCGTACTTCTCAGAGGTATATTGACTCAGTTATGAGTGAGGAGATTGACAAGTTTAATCGTGAAGGAGGAACTGACAGAAAGGAACTTGAGAAAAAACTGAAAGCAAGATTGGCAAAAGCAGGGTTTGCGTCTGGTGCAGCAATGGATAACTTCATTATGGCGACAACTGTGGAAACAACTGAGAATGGAAAGATAGCATATATTCGTGATCCAAATAATCAGGACTTGTCAGACAAGACTTGGAACAAATATATTAACACTGCATTAAATAGTCTGGTTGATGCACGTATGGTGAACCGCGGAGAAATTAATCCGCGTGATCTTGCCTTGTTTAGGTCTGTTGAAGCTCAAGGAGTGAAGGATCATTGGAGTCCAGAGCAAATTCTTGACAATTTTGTTCAGGCTCAAGAAGCACGAAGAAAAACCGGTGTGCAAGACCCAGCAAGTGCAGCAAACGTGGCAAGCCTTGCAGAACGTCTTAAAAAAGCAGGGTACACACCTAATCTGCCTCCTGCAGAGAAAAGACGATTGCTAGAAAAGCTTCGTCAAGAAGAAGCCTTGAAAGAAGGAAAAGATGGCCCTGAACTTGAATTTACCGGAGCAGAAGAAGACTTGCTTATTCAAGCTCAGACAAAGTTGTTAATTGATGCGAAACCAGACAGAAAGCTAAGCAGTAGTGAGCTTGCAAGTTACTTTAAAGCGATGGGTTATTCAGGTGCTGCTTTAGCGCGTTTAGAAGAAAACCTTCTTGCGAAAGATGTTGCAGAACAAAATACGCGCCAAATTCAAGGCATGATGACGAGAGCAGAACAAAAGTCTAAGACCGCAAATAGTATAATTGAAAAAGATAAGCTGAGAAAGCAGCTTGAGGCTCAAGGCTTTGCCCCAGAAGACATTGATGCAGCTTTTGCAAAAGGTTCATTATCAGTCCAAGAAATTGCTTCACAAGTTAAAAAACAAATAGACTACCAGATAAGTGGGGGTCTAAAATTAAGTGAGGCAGAACAGCGGGCTAAACTCCGTAAAGCACTGGAAGGTTATGGTTTTAGTGCTGAAGCAGTTAAAGAAGAGGTTGGCAGCCAGTTTGGGGCAAAAGCATCTTTTGGCATGGATCCAAAACAAGAGCGTGCGTATGCAGCTGAAAAAATGTTGGGTGATCTCACAACGCTTAAACCAGGTCAAAAACCGTTGTCTCAAGATGAAATTCAATTACGCATGTTTGAAGCAGGATTTTCATATGGTGAGTCAGGCAGTGCCATGCAAAAATCATACTATGATAGTGTGCGAAAAGCAGGACAAGACCAAGCAGAAAAACAGTGCATACAATTGGGCTGTTCTGAAGAAGGGCGTCAGGCATTGATTCGTGAGAATATAAAAAAACAGCTTTTGAGAGGTGCTGATCCTGCTAAGATGACAAAAGCAGAATATGATCAGCGTGTGAAACAAGCAGAAGAAACAATTGCTGGTATGGGGCTTGATATTCAGTTTGGAAGTGGTGAGACTAGTCTTACATTAACTGCTGCAGAACAAAAAGCGCGTGCTGCAAAAGAAAAAGAAACCAAAGGAGCTGAAGCAAGACACACTGAAGAAGCCAAAAAAGTTCCTGGTGGAGAATATAGACCACGAACAACAATGGAAACTGCTGACGGAAAACAAGTATTCAGTGTAGACCAAAAAAATGGGGTGTTTGGAGTTCTTGTTGATGATCCTGCAACTGCAAAAGGCGATGTTCAGTTCATGACTGTGCTTCGCGATTCAACAGGCCAAGAATATCAAGGTGAAGTTGAGAAAGACCCAATAACTGGGCTTTATGTAAAAAAAGGAACCAAAGAACTTCTTGATGCAACTGAAGTAGCGTACCAGCGGATAGACACAGCAACACTAGACCAGTATGCGCCTCCAGGCAAAAACTTTGCAGACCTCACGCCTGTTGAGCAAGCAAAAGCCATGGAAGCCCAACAACAAAGTTTAGCAAATAATATGAAGAATCAGCTAGGAACAGAATTAAAAGTTTTAGGTCCAGGCTTTTACGTAAATGGTGTTAAGCAAGCACAATTAACACTTGATGAACAAGTGGGACAACTGCCTCCAGGTTTTATGAGTGGTACGGCAACTGGAAAAGGGGAAAATCTGATAAGCCCTAGAGGTAAAAATCTGGAAAACCTTGATCCAAATATTCAAGCAAAACTCATTGTAGCAGGAGGAGATCCTACAGCAATAAGTGCTATTTTGGAAGAAAATGGTCTTACCCTTGATGACGCAACAGGAAAAGTCACACGCAGAACCGCAAAGATTGCTAATCCTGATGCAGTACGCGGTTCCATAGATGAAAAGGAGTTTGATAAACTGCAGTCTCAATTTAAAGATGCAAGCACTCCTGCAGAGCAAGACAAGATTTTGTCTGATTTAAAACAAAAAACAGGTCTTGAATTTTCAGTTCAGAATGGAAAAATTGCACCACCTGAAGGCATTGAGGAGGCTACACAATGCTCAGAATGCCACAAAGTCTTTGTTGACAAGTCAAAATTGCAACCTGGATTTGATGGTCAAGCCTACTTAGCGACTGTAAACGCAAGAATCAGAGAAAACAAAGAAGAAAATATTGCTGACATAGATAAAAAGATTGCTGAACTTCAAAAAGCGATCGTAGCAGGAGCTAAGTCTGGAACTCCGTCTAATATTCCAGAAGGTGCAGTCTTAGCGCTTGAGATGAAAAAAGCACAGCTCAAAGTAGGTCTTATTGAAACAAAAGATCCTCAAGAGCGCGCAGCTCAGGCAAAAAGTATTCTTGCTGGCCCACTTAAAAGCTATCTGCCAGGCACAAGTGGTGATGATATTGATAAACTTCTTGATGGCTGGGCTGGCAACAAAAATGAAGACATAAAAAATGCTGAGGACCGTCTTGCTGGTGCTAAAGCTGCTCTTAAGGAGCTGGACGCTAGAACAGAAGAGGCTACTGCTAAGGATAGGAAAGCAAGACAAGCATATGTTGCTGAGATGGTTGCGAAGGGTGTGCCAGAAGAAGAGGTTGTCTATATAACGCCTCTTCGTGGAGATCCTAAAGAACGCGCAGCACTTCAGGCTGCTGAGTTGAAAGCATCTCTTGAGCTAAACAAGGTGGCCAGTCATGCTGGTTTTGCAGACTCTTCTAAAGCACAGTTTGATGCTTTGTTTAACGCAAATAACCTAAATAAGTACTCTCCTGAATTTGCCAAGTCATTGCTAGAATATAAAGGACTGTTAGAGGGTGCTGCGAATCAAGAAGCAGACATTGTTTGGCGAACTGAAACAGCAAATAAAATGGCAGAAGCGCTACGTTCTCAGCAAAACGTGCCTGGAATGCCACCGCAAACTTCTGAAGATGTTGCGAAAGCTCAAAACGCACGTGCTGCACTCCAATACTTGTATGAAAAACAAGGATTATTGCCTGCTGAAGCAAGTCTTTTGGCAACTGCAGCAGGCGGAACTGCCATAGCAGGAGTAGGTCCTGGTGGAGTAAGTAAAGGCAAGGACATAAAATCAGTTCTTGAGGGAACCTTTTCAAAATACAAGTCAGCATTGTCTCCAGAATTGTTAAAAGTTTATGATAATATGATCACGCATGAGCAAGAAAAGCAAGAAAGCTTTAATGAGCGCGTAAAGGAAGCAGCGTTAAAACAGAAAGGAGCAAATGCTGAAACGAGAAATAAGGGCTACAATCTTCGTGATGAAATTAAGGAAGAAGAAAACAAGAGAGGCGTTGCACATGACGTTAATAAAGGATTAGATGGGATTAAATCTGGACTGAGTGATTTTGCTGATGCTCTCAAGTATGGTTTTTCAGTAATGAGTAGAGACATATTTGGCAGGCCTGGTCCAGAAGGAGGACCGCCGACGTCAAGTTCAGGAGAGACTAGTGCGATTGATAGGCGTGTTGACAAGACATTTTTTGATAAGGTAAACAAATTACGTTTGGAGTCTCTTAAACTTCCACCAAAGAAATTTAATAGTTTGGCTGAAGCACGTGCAGAACTCAATCAAATGGATGATACTTTGTTACGAGAGCAAATAACAATATCACGAAACTTGTATTTAGAAACACAACTTGCTGGAAAAAGTAAGAAAGAACAAGTAGAGTTCTTGCTTCAGGAAAAGGACAGGCTTGATGACCAATTTTTGGAGGATCAAAAAACTCTAGACACGCTTGGAAACTCTGATGGTCAAGGAGGGATTTTCGGTTACCTAAATAAGAAGCTTGACGTGCTTCCAGTTGGTTTGGGTTCTGTGCTCAGTCCCATGCTAGGAGGCGTGAGTTTCTTGGGATCAATTGCAGACTTTGGCGTGAGCATGACAAAGAACCAGCAAGTTAATGAGCAGCGACGTGAGCGTGATCAAAATTATCGTACAAATACGTATGAGACCAATAAATTGCTTGTTCGCGTGGATCCCAAGAGAATTAATAACGTGCTGCAAGAAAGTCTTGAAGAGGCAGTTGGTGTTGCTGCAGGCATGAAAGCAGGCGCGTCTTTTGGCAGTGAAGGCGCCTTTGAAGCACGACAGGCATCATACCAGCAAGACATTGCAAAATACCAGCAGGAACTGCTTGGCATTAAAGCTCAAGAAATGAGGCAAGCTGGTGAGTCTCCGGCAAGAATTGCTGAAGAAATCAAAGGGTTTATTGAGGATGTAAAAGCAGGAACTGCTGCAGCACGAGGTGACTATCAGCACTATCTCGCTACTGATGCAGGATCAAGACTGAAGAGCATTTCAGGTGGTGAGGTTCCTCCATCTGCGGACAAGCTTGGCTGGTGGGGATCATTTGAGGGAGGACTTGTTAGTTTTATGGATGGTGCGCTTGCTCCAGCAGTAAATGGCGTTCTCTCAACAGTTTTGGGTGTGCCAAAGTATTTGGCAAAAGGTCTTTCTGCAGTCACTGGTGATGATTATGGATTTAATAGCATGGAGTTGTCCTACACAACTGCTAATCAAATGCTTAAATCAAATAGAGATGTTATGCGTGGTTTTGAGAATAATGCTCTTGACTTTTTGAAAAAGAACATAGCGAGTATTTCTGGAGGAGATGTTGACCTAATGATTGGACTTATGAGATATGTTTCTGGATCCAACCGTCAGTCTACACAGCAATTAGCAGAAGAATATAATCAAGAAGCAGGAGTAGGAACGTTTTTCCGAGATCTTAATGCACTAACTGGTAGCCAGGACAGAGGAGCTGGTTTACGCCAGGATGCTCAAGAAGAAACGGAGCGCTTGAATGCCTTAGATAGGTTTGCGCACAATGGGTATGACTTTGAGCAACTCAGTGCTAAAGAGCAATCTGCTGTGGCAAAAATGTTTGGGCTTTCAGGAGGCCAAGCTGGGGAGTTTATTGTGGCAATAAGAGACGCAAAAGGTGACCCTGGCAAAATGTCTAAATTAACTTCTGGACTATGGGCAAATTTCGAAAAACAAGGTAATGGATTTGAGTATGCAAACTATGATAAGCACTTTGAAGAAGGCGGAGAGTATCATGTTGGTGCATTAGAGGGTTTAACAAATGAAGTTCTTTCTGTAAACTCAATTATGAGTTTGGCATTGACTGCGCCATTGTATGGCCCAATTGCAAAAGTCTTGAGCGCAGGTGGTAGTGGAGCAATGAAAGCATTTGGAAGTCTTGCAAAATCTGAGAACATTGTTGCACGAGGCTTGGGCAAGACAGGATTGTTTGTTGGCAACAAGCTGGTCAAGCCAGTTTTGAAAGTTGTAACTGCACCATACAGTGTGGAATTGTTTGATGCTAAAAACATAATTGCAAAACTTGATGCTAAACTTCTTACTTCCGGCCAGCTTGGAACAAGCGTGATTAAGTTTGGAAAGTTTGTAATAAAAGGTGTTGAGCAAGTAGTAAACGAGCTAGTGTATGAGGAAGTGATTCTGGGCAGTATTCCTGGTTATCAAGAAATTTCTGATGTTGCAGAATTATTGCACAACCCTGGTCGTGCACATGCTAATCAAAAGATTTTACACGCAAAACTACAATTCGCAGGCATTAATGTTGTTCAAAGTGGAAATATGATGAGCAGTGATGGCCGTGGCAGTCATTTCACTCTCGCAAGTGTTGAGGACCTTCAAAAAACACTAAAAGAATTAAAAGACGCTCATAGAGGAAAATCCAGTGAGCGCATTACTGATACGGTAGCGGGAGAACTTACTGGTTACAAGTTTACTGATGGCAAAGGCAATGTTGAAGTGTTTACTATTGAAGGCACACGTGCAAATGAACGATTTAAAGCATTTGCTGTCCAAGCAGAAAACACTGTTGTTACAGATAAGCGTGCTGCGCAAGAGTTTGTGTTGAACAAAGATGCTTCAAATGATCAACTAAAGACAGCCTTGAGTGGTTTAGGAGC
>JAHFOI010000002.1:0-37922 GCA_023266895.1 Candidatus Woesearchaeota archaeon | reverse complement strand
TAGTGACGGAACATTCAAGGCAACCCTTGCGTCAGGTATTGATGTTTATGCTCGACGAGAGAACGCACCAAGGCCTTCAGAGATATCACATACTATAACAAATGATAAAATCGAGGAAAAGAGCAGAAAAACAGAAAACTTCAATGCAGTACGCAATGCGCTACGTCAGTCATCTCCTAATGTTCTGGCACTACGAGGAGTAAATCTTGTCACGAACAATGCTGAGGTGGGTGTTGCCGAGCAAATCAATGTGCGTAACATGAATGCACAACAAGTTGCTGATGCAATCAAGGCATCACCAGAACTTAAGCTTACTGTAAAAAGCAGTGAAGGTGCACGAGTTATTGTTCAAGGGCCTGATGGTGGAATACTAGTCATTAATGCAGGTGTTAAAGAATTAAGTGAAGGAGCTCAAGTGCTTCCAGGAGTTACCGCAATTTCAGAAACAACGCCCGCGATTGTTAATACTGATCTTCTTCCAACTGCGCAAGGAGAATTCTTGTTGTACAGCCTAAGTGCTGATGAATCTTTAGATAATTATCGTGCCATGGATGGCAGTGAGTTTTCGCAAAAAGGCAAAAAGCTCAGGGTTGTTGTGCAAAACATAGGAGTTACTGATGCTCAAGGCAAACCAATACGTGCAGTAGTGGTAAACTGGGTTGATACTAAAGACCATGGAAAAATAGAACGACGTATTGTGTACACTGAACAAGGTGCGTCAGCTCCTGGTAAAATCGGTACTGAAAAAATTATTGGCGCAAATGCTGAAAACATTGCTGATGTTGGCGCGTGGGCTACTGACTTCCTCATGCCTGCAGCCCAAGGTGTTAATGGAGTGAGTCTTGCAGAAAACCTTGAGAAAACAGCTAGTGACGCAAACGCAAAACGTGATGCAGCAACTGCAGAACTTGATAAAACAGCAGGTGTTGAAGCACCAGCAACTGCTGAAGCCAGGCAGTCTCAAGAAGACATTACTGCTTTGAAAGGAGCAAGAGATACTGTGACACCTACTGGTTCAGGAGTAACTGTTAAAACAGAAGTAGACCTGGGTGTTGTTGACAGAAATGTTAATTTAGAATCCTGGAGAAATACTGTTGCACAACAAGCAGGAGTGCTTCGCGAAGAAGTAGCATGCACAGGAGGGTCTGTTTCGTGTAGTTTACCTGTGCGAGTTACTCAAGAATTGGCATTGCGCGCGCAACAGACTGCTCGCCAGAATGCAATAGAAGCTGCAGAAAAGAAAGCCTCACAACCAAATACTCTTGACACAGCACTTTTAGGTCGTCGTGCTAATGAGCTCGCACAACACCAGAAAAACTTAGTAAGCATCAAGGAAAGTGTTGAGCAAAAGTTCTCAGATGTTATGGACACCTTAGGACTAAATTCTGCTGATCCAACACATGCATTAGAAGTGCTTCAGACCAGAGCAGCACAGCTTGCGCAGCAATTCAGCGCATCAGATCCACGAGTTCTTGTGCTGAAAACAACCATAAAACAACTTAGTGCACTTGTTGAACAGTCAAACACACTTGCTCAAGAGATAAATCAAGCTCAAGAAGCACAAGCAGGTATCAAAGAAATTGTGAGACAACAAAAAACTGCGCAAGATCAAGTATTCAAAATCTTGCCTGTTGCACCTCAAGCGGCAGGTAGTGCAGCTATTGACGCTGGCAAGTTTGCAGATCAAGCACGAGCATTGAAAGAAGATATTGAGGCACAAAAAGACGCTACTCCAGAACAAATCGCCCAAGCCAAAAAAGCTCATGAAACAGCTGAAACCGCAGCGCAAGAAGCCTTAACACTTGCTGCAGAGGCTCGGGCAAAAGCAAGTACTGCTCAAGCAAAAAAAGCAGAAGGTGACAAGATTTCAAGCTTTGCAGAAAGTGCAGAGTTTAGTGCTGAACGCGAGCAAGCTCGTGAACAAGCAGAAAAAGCTGGACTACAAGCAGGGCAAGAAGCAATAAATGCTGCTCGTGCTGCTGAGAACTCTGCCAGTGTTGCTCGGCAAGCAGTTACGTCATTAGAAGCCTTACGGAAAGGTATTGAAACTGCAAAAGAACAAGCCAAAAAAGACAGCCTTGTTGCATCTGCACAAAAAACTGCTGTTGTTGCACGAGAAAGAATTGAGGCTGTTTTGCAAGAAACTAATCCTGAAACGCGAAAATCTTTGATTGAAGGAGTGAAAACCGGAATTACTGAGTCTCTGAAAGCACTTGATAAACTAGATCCTCTTAAAGGACAAACACAGCGTGCTCAGATTGCAAATGAATTATTCCAAGGAATGAATAAAGGAAGAACTGAAGGCAAAGGAACAGTTGCAACTGAAATAGTAAGCGCGGTGAGAACAATTGATGCTCAAGTAGCAAAAGTTTTGGAATCAAACTTGCAAGCAGAAGAAAAAGCTAAGAAACAAGCAATAGAAGCGCAAAAGAAAAACGCAGAGTTACAAGCCCAAGAAGCAGCACAAGCAAAAATTGCAGAAGAAAAAGCTAAGCAAAGAGCAAGAATACAGGCTGAAGCAAAATTACAAGAAGAAATTGGTGCAAGACAGGCTGGTCTTGATTTTGCAAACCAACAAAAACTGAATGCTGAACAACGCTTTGAAAAAGTGCAGCAAGATCTTGTAGCAACTCCTGAACAAAAGGCTTTGGCACAGAAGAAGGTAGAGGTTGCAGAACAGCAAGTGTTTGTTGCACAAACTAACCTAGAAAAAGCAAAGAGTGTTGCTGCTTCTGAAAGTAAACCAATTGAGGCACTAAAAGTGGTAGAAACCGCAAAGGCTCCTGAAGCGCCAAAAGTAGAATCAAAACCTGTTGAGCAGGCTAAAATTTCTCAGGCAGACCACGCAGTGCAAGATGCCAAAAAACTTGAGCAAGAAGCAGCACAAGCAAATAATGCTGCTCAGCAAAAATCAGAAGTAGCCAATAAAGCGCAACAGGGTGCTCAAGAAGCAGAGCAAAAGCTTGCAGAAGCATTGAATAAGCATGCTGAAACAAAAGAAGTACTTAAGCTTGAGCGAGTAGCACAGGCTGCGGCAGAAAACGCGCTTAAGTTGAAGCAAGTTGCTAACCAGGCAAAACAAGACGCTGACCATGCAGAAACTCTTGCTGTTGATGCTGCGCGCCTCGCAAAAAAAATAGCAGCAAAACAAGAACCGCAAATAGCAAAGAGTGATCAGCGTTCTACAATTCAAGAAGGTAATGCACAAGCTACTACTCTGGTTTTAGAAACTCTTCAAAAGACCCTTAAGGAACCAGGAATTGGTGGAAAACGACAAGTCAGGATTGAAAAAACAACTAAGACTGTTAATGGAAAAGAAATTGATGTGTTTTCATTCAATAAGCAAGGTCTTGAGGCCAAAATAAACGCACTTGATCCTGCTGATCCTCAGCGAAAAGTCTTAGAACAAGCATCACAACTGGTTGATAAAGCAAATCAAATGTTACGAAATGCAGAACAAGCTCAAAACATTCCAGGGATTCGCGAGGTTCAAGCAAAAATACTGGAAAGCGTACTCAATGGAGACCCCAAAATCTTTGAAGCAGGAACTGGTGTTGGAAAGAGTGCAGTTATTATTCCATTTAGTGCGCTCATGGCAAGAGTGATTGGCAAAAAAGTCACTATTTACATGGAAACTCAAGGTTCGCTCAAGGACTTCCTAGGCAAAGATCGTGCTACAGAAAAATTCTTTGAGAAAATGGGAGAAAAAGTACTTGTGGTAGACAAAGCCTTTGAAGCACTTTCAGAAGCAGAAAAATTAGCTGCATGGAATGCTGCAACAATTCACGTTGTTACAAAAGACTTTAATTTTGAACTCATACGAAGCCCTGAACTCCTCAACCAACACTCTAAAGAGTTCATCCTGCGTGATGAAGTGCAGAACACGGGTAAAGGTGATGCACGATTCTCAGTATCAGAAGGTCAAGATGTAAATGCAAAAGAAATTGCAGGCACCGCCAGAGTGAAAACCCTTGAAACAGTCTTGGCAAAACTAGGCATTTCTGAAGCAGACTATCCTGCTGACATAAAATCGCCACAAATGAAAGAATTCCAACAAAGAATGACCTCTTTGGAAGCCCAAGTAAATAAGGAAAGCGGACGATTTACTGACGAAGCATTTGTAACTCATGCCCTAGAGTATGTTGTATCACGTGAGAAAGGCATTGGAGAAAAAATCTTAGGAAATAAGGAATTAAAAGAATTAGAGTCTCTCAAAGACAAACCTGCAGACTTCATGAAAAAATACCTTGAACTAGCTTCCAAGCAAAATGCTCTTGGAACAGAACTTGCCCAGCTTGCTGATGTTCTCAACAAAGTAGCGAATAGACTTGGACAAACTGCAGAAGTGAGCTTTGGTTACAGTGCTGAAAAAGCAGGCGGAGAGTTACGCACCAGAGGAATTGACACTGGTGAACGACCACAAGATGGCATGGAAGCACTTGTGCTTGAAGCAGTAGGCAAAATGAAGCTACGAGCAGAATATCCAGAAAAGTATGATGCGACAAAAGATCCAGGTCTCAAAGTTAATTTGGAAAAAGTCACTGTTTCAGATAGTGGCACAACAATGCAAATTGCAGAAGTCATTATACGAACCATGAAATCAGGAGGTGCAGACTTTGGACTCAGTGGCACAACAGACCAGCTTGCACCAAGTAACAGAATACTGTATGGCAGAGAAGTGTCTAAAGGAGGACTTGATGCGCCAACATCAAATGCAAAAGCATCAGACTCAGTATTCAAAAACGAGAATAGAAAAAATATACGCGTAGAAACAGCTAGTGAAGTAAGTGATATGATTTCTGAACGAGGAGAACCGCTATCTCTTGAAAATATTAATACAAGACGTTCTGGCTTACAAGAACAATACGGAAAAGAAGGCTTTGAGCAAGCAGCGCACGAAGCACTTAATCAACGTCTT
This sequence comes from Candidatus Woesearchaeota archaeon, assembly GCA_023266895.1. GTDB lineage: Archaea > Nanobdellota > Nanobdellia > Woesearchaeales > ARS49 > JAHFOI01. The sequence goes on along the minus strand of JAHFOI010000002.1, from coordinate 33,004 downwards.
CAAGAGCTTGGTATTGCGGAAATACTCACTCCAGAGCAGTACGCAACACGAAAAGTTTCGAATTCAGGAGAAAAAATCTATGACTCTGCAAAATCCGCAGCACTACGTAAGCTCGCAGTAGCAGAAGAAGCTCTTGCAAAAACTGAAACACAAAAACTAAGTCCAGAACAAGCACGTCAAGAAGTACGTCGCGCGCTTGAATCCAACATTGCGCAAAACTATGTGATTGGTGCAGAAGTTGGTCATGCAGCTGTAGAAAGCAGTGCGCTCGCGAAGTTTACCAACGCAAAAGGAGAACTTGAAGCCAACATCATTGTCATGAGTCCTGAAAAAGGCAACACATTCACCATGCGCGTGCGTGGACAAGATGGAAAATCAGTATCTCTGGATCTCCAAGGTAGTACTGAACTCGTTAGTGAAGTAAACAAACTAGAGAGAGCTGCAAAAGATCAAGTTGGAAAAACAGGTGTGGAAGCAGACGCGGCAAAGGAAGCATACATACGTAAACTCACAGAGATTGCAAAACAAAATAACATAGATCCAACAACACTCAACTTTGAGGCAATCATCAAGGCTAACACGCAGAGATTCTACCTACTTGGTAAAGAAACAGGCACAGATGTTTTGACCTTTGGGGAAGAACAATGGAAAGTTGCTATGGATCCAAAAACCTCAGAAACAACACTTGTACAAGCAGTTGGTAGAGGAAGATCAAATGATGGAAAAGCACTTGCAGAAGGCGAACTGCCAGCAGACCTGACAATCTTTGTACTAGGCAAAGCAGAAATTCCAGTACTCGATGCGCAAGGAAATCCAAAACCAGGAGAAACCCGTCCTCTCGGAAAAACACTTGCTGACGTTGAGCAACTTGTGAAAGCAAATGAAATGCGAGTAACAAAAGAAATCACTCTCCAGACTGTAGTGTCATTCCTTGACGCACACATTTCTATTGTATTGAAAGATATTCAAGCAAGCATGACCTCTTCTGAAGCCAAACAAGCAGTGCATGATGCTCTCAATCAATACACTGAACACAAAGGACTTGATTCACGCATAACAGAGCACAGCACGCAATCAGAAGAATTCCTCAACAGAAAGTTCATTGAAGGACAAAACTTTATGAACAAATTGTTGACCGCCCCAGAATTCAGCACGTTTAGAACAGCAGTAGGTCCAGAAAACCTTGCAGCAATCAAAGCTTTTGCGGGCGAAGGAACACCAAAAATAACTGCCTCAGAAAATCCAGTTGGCGGAGGCAAGCCTGCACTCGCAAAGAGCATCCCAGAAATAGCTGCAGAAATAAGCAAAAACCTTGCACGCAAAGATATTCCAGTAACAACCAATAAAGGAAGTTCAGAAACAACAACGGCAAGTACGCGGCAAGTTGCACCCGAAGCTAAATCCTCTCAACCTTCTGCACCTGTCAGTAGGTTAGAAACCATTGTCACCAGTGTTAGAAGTGGCGCGACTGCAGTGAAAGGAGCTGTAGAAAGTTTCACTGCATACATTGGTTCATTCTTTGGCAACAAACCAGCACCAACACAGACTGCGCAAACTCAAGCACAACCTGCTGTGCCAGTCACTCCTTTCACGCAGACAATAACAAGCACGCAACCAGCTACCGCAACACAGACTGCGCAAGTAACCGCAATAACTCCGGAACAACAGTCTTTTGTTGCAACAAACCTCAATAACTTCCTTGATCAAAATCAGGACTATAGAAACAAGGCACTGGCTCAGTTGAACAATGATCCTTCAATAGGTGCGCTGATTACTCCAGCAGAACAAGAAAAAGTCAAGCAAAAAGTGTTCCCCCCACTCTATAGAGGTATGGCTATGCCTGCTGAGCGGGTAAGCAATTTGCTTCAGAACCTACAACAAAAAGGAATCCAGTCACTTGCAACAAGCGCTAATAAAGGAAGCACCAGTGATGCTTCATGGGAAAAACTCTCTCAAACTGAAAAAACAGCACAACTCGCGAGCCATAAAAACAGCGCATCACCATACTTGCTTTCAACAAGCACAAATGAAAAAATCGCTCAGTTTTTCGCAGCAAGAACAGACATCAAAGGAATAGGGTCTTTAGTAATCAAAATTAATCCTAAAGGGCTTGAGCAAAAACTCACGAGTGACTACTTTGGTAAACAAACCAAAGGTGCTGCTGAAGAACAAGGAAGCATTCAAGAACGAGAGATAGCATATGTAGGTGATAGCATTCCTGCTGACAACATTGATGAAATAACCTATAATGGCAAAACAATTTACACCAAAGAAAAAGGCATCATACCAGACTTGCTCACACCAGTAGAATCAGCACCTGCACAAGTAAAACAAGCAGAGCCAGAACAAACTCCTTTCCAGAAAAAACTGACTGCATTCAGAGAAGTAAATGAGAAGATTGCACAGTTGAAGCGGGATCTTGCGTCTGCAAAACCACAAGACATTGCTGGCATAAACTCCCAACTTGCTAAAGCTAACGCAGACAAAGTAAAGCTCATGGAAGAAATCAGTAAAGGAGAAAAACCAATACCACAAACAAACGCACCGCAAGCAACACCAATTACTTCAACACAAATTCCAACAACTCAAACAGGAGAGCAAGTCACTGATGCGGATAAAATTAGCATTGCAACACGAAAAACTCCAATAGCAGAACGAGCAGCAGGACCGCCAAGTACAGAAGCAACAACTACTTCTCAAACTGCGACAAATCAACTTCCTGAATCACAAACAAAGCAACTACCTGGTAAAGAATCAAAAATTCTTTCATCACCTGAAACACGCGCTCTGGCATCAGAAGCTGATCCAGTAAAAGCAAGCAAAGACTATGACACGCTTGCGAAACAAATTGCTCCAGAAGCAGTACAACAAGTTGAAGCAGCACGCCTGGCTCGCCAAGCTGTTGATAAGAAAACAGCACTTTCTGAAAAAACAAGTATTGATCAAGCTGTTGAAACAGTGTTTAATGCAGCGCAAGCTGAAATTAACGCAGTTCGTGAGTTACGAAAAGCAGTGCCAGTTGTTGCTGAATCTCCTGCTGTTGAGACTGCACGACAGTGGGGTAGCGATACACTTCGCTTGGAGTCAAAAGAAGGAATGACTCGCTTAAATCCTAATGATATTTCACCAGGCCAAACTGTAAAACTCACCAGAACCCTTATTGATATAACACAAGATGACTTGAATAATCTCAAAGAAACTGGTCTTGGAGATTCTGTTGCTGTAAATAAAGTGCGCGGAGAACTTGAACAACAACTCGGTCGTAGTCTCACACAAAAAGAAGTACAAGACGCAGCACTCAAAGAATACATACGGCAAAGAACACTACGAAATAATAAGCATGTTACTCTTGAAGACATTTTGGAATCAACATGGAATGATGGTGGCAGAGGCAATATAGGTGTTTCAACATCCCACAGTACACTTAAGAGTGACTTCTTTGAGCCTGAAGATGCATCATTGAAAACTGCAAGGTATAGCATAGAAGTTCCTGCAGAAAAAATAGTTAAGCTCACTTCTGAAGGAAAATTACCTCCAGGATTTGATCTTTCACGACCAGACATTACAGAATTTGGTTTTGTAAGCCCTGATGCTCTGGAAGCAGAAGTAACATTCTTGTTTGGCATACCTCGAGCGTATATTAAGAACATTGTTGAAGTAACAAAAGAAGGCGAAAAACCATTATATCAAGCTCCAGAACTTGTCACACAAACTGTTCAAAGCACTTCAGACCAGCCAGTTCAATCAGTTAATCCTGATGAAGAATCATCACAACTGCCTTCAGCATCACAAGGCGTTGCAACAAGCTCAACTTCATCAAGAGGTCCAACTCAAGCTAGTTCAGTACAAGATTTGAACGAAAAAGCAGTTTCTGCAGTGTCTGCAATTTCACAACTCTCTCAGCAATTGAGTGTTGAAGAAAAACGAGCAGTTCTTGCATCCCTTGAGATGGACACTCTTGGAAGAGCACATGTTCTTGGATTATCTGATGCAGAAATTACTGCACAGTTCACAAATGAAAAGTTGACAGACTATGTTCAGCAGAATCCATTGCGTTTCGGTGTCTTAAATAGTGACGGACAACTGAGTAAAGGAGTTGTTTCTAGAGTTTGGAATGCATGGACTCAATTCCGTGATTCATGGAATCCAACAAAAACTATTGACCGACGATTGGCGAGCTTTACGAATGCAGGAGGGCATGTTATTGAACTTCCAGAGAATCTTATGCCCTCACCTGGCGCGCTAGGTGTTGCTGTTGACTGGAGTGTTTCCTCTCCAAAAGGAGCACTCTACATGTCCTTGTTTAGTTCTGAAGGACTTGACGTATGGAGTAGTGGTAATGAAAACCGAATTAATCAGTGGCTTTCACAAAAAATGACTGAGTTAGGAGTGAAAAGCTTCCAAATTACTGCAGTCATGTTAGTTAATGCACTCAGTGATCCAAAAGTCAGTCAGCAAGTATCAACACTAAAAAAAATAGGAGGAGTTCAGAAAGGTGAAGGAGTTGTATTTGCAGTTAGTGGAGGAAATGAGTTTGCAAAAGCATACACTCTAAGCCATGAGCTTGACCATGCTGCAAACGGGCATAGTGAATTGCTTGCGTGGTCTAGAAATGTAGCGCGCTTCTTATTTAGTGGTGTTGGAGAGCTACTGCAGCTAAGCAAAAAAGAGATAGGACTACAACTTTTGCTTTCTGGAGCAGTAGATCTTCTCGCGTTGACTACTGGTGGAACACCAATTATTGCAATTTCATTATGGGTAGGACTCATTGCGCTCTATGGAAATTCGCATGCAGACCTGAAGGCGTTCTTCCGCACTCTTGGAACAGTAAGTGTAGCACAACAAGAAAAAATTCAAACACATGATATTTCAGCTCAACAAATACTTTCAAGTATTAACCAAAAAATAGGAACTTCTCTATCACCTACTTTTGAACAATCCACTCGAACACAAACAGTAGCTCTCGCAGCCCAAGGAACCCAACCACAAACCCTTGGTCAGCAGTTGGTTTCGCACACACAACAGTTAGGCACAGAGCTGAAACAAGCATCAGGCATACAAGCTGGAAAACTTAGTATCATTACGCCATGGAGTCTATTGTGGAATGCGGGCAAGATGGGCTTTGCACTCGCCAGGTTTGCAATAAATGTTGTTAGGGATTTGATTGGCGCAATTATCACTTCGCTCAAGAAAAGTATTGCAGGCCAACAATTGTCTTCTGCGCAAGCACAAGAAGTATTGCGTAGCATGACTGCTCAGCAGAAAAGAGTGTTGCTGGCATCCTTGCAATCAGGTGTTCCTGCAAAGAGTGATAGCCTTCAGCTTTCAGATAAGCAAATAAATGAATTGTTTGCAAAAACTGATGTCAGAGGAATTACGTTGGGCGAAAGCTTGCTTAACAACTTCCTGAAGAAGAAGATTTCGCAACCTCAAGGACTGCTCACAAGCATACGAAATGTCTTTGTTGCACCACGTCTTGATCAGCGAGTTGCACTCTTTGAAGCATTAGGCGGGAAAATAGTTTACCTCCCAAGAACTGAGATTCCAGATAAAGTATCAGGAATTGTTATTGCAAGCATAGATTTCGTAAATCCCAAATATGCAGATTTCATACAAAAACACGGACTCTCTCCTCAAGGAAGACCAGTAATTTTTGTGGCTCAAGACCGCAAGAATAATGTTGTGGGAGAATTAACCCTGCAGCACGAGCTTGATCACATCCTTGATGGATATAGTGAAGCACGAACAAAATTCAATGACTTTAAGCGATTCCTCCAAGCAAGTATGACAAGCATACGTTCAGTACTTGATCCACAGCTCATTATTGAACAATTAGGAGGTCCTGGATTAGGTATTTTATGGGCAGGAGTGTTTGCAAAAACCGTGCTTGCAGGAGCAGGCTGGATTTTTGCAGGAGTTGCAATGCCTTATGTAGCATATGCTGTTCTGTATGGACTCGCTCAGCGTGACTTTGCATATTTCTTCCATAAACCAATTGAGATAACTTCTGGCATGCAGATTAATGTGGCCAAATTGAGTTCACAAGAAACAGATCTTGCGCAAGCACTTAAATCAAGCATACAGGCTACAGAAAATCAGATTATTGAAACACAAACCAAAACTCAAGCAATCACTTTACCAGTTCAGCACAGCTTAGAATTACTTAAGCAAAGTCTCGAAACCCAAATCCAGCAATCACTTAAAGAAACACCTCAAGAACGAGATCCTGAACAATTACGTGCAATCAAAGATAGACTTCTTGCGATGTATGAAAAACTTTCAAGCAGTCCTGCAATTAGAGATAGTCCTGCACGCATGCAATCCTTGGAAAAAGTTGTTATGCAAAGCATGCGCATGCTTCTTGCGCAAGATGTCGATGATATCAAACTACCTTTCACACCTCATGGTGCTCAGCACTCTCTTGATGTTGCAAACTATCTTGAACGCATACTGAAAGCATTGCCTGAACAAGTGCGTGAGGTGTTCAAACAAAAGTATGGTGAACACTATGAGGATGTTGCATACCTTGTTGGGCTCTTACATGACGTGGGCTACGTAAGTGTTGATGATCCAAACGTGCAAGAAAAAATTGCAATAGAACGAGTTGGTGAAGCAGGTGTTGTTACAAAAATAAAAGAATTACAGGCAAAAGATCCTAGCTTGTCCACTCCTGCTGCACGTGCGAAGGCAGTAAAAGAAATTGCAAATGTGAAAAAAGGATATCATGCAGATGCTGGCGGAGAGATTGTAGGACAAGTAATTGGTAAAGATCTCGCAACACTCTTTGGCATTTCCTCAGCTGAAGTTGGTGAATTTGTTGAAGCAATAGCACTTCATGGTGCAGATAAGAAAGATGTTGTCAAGAATGGTGCAAAAGGTTCTGGCCAGCAAAAATACACAGAAGCAAGCACAGAAAACAAGCAGTTGCTGTTCTTGGTCAGGCTTGCAGACAATCTTGATGTATCACGTGACAGACTTCGTGGCTGGCAGAAAAATCCCTGGTTCATACGCTCAATTTACAACCTTGCGAATGACTTTGACATCAGAGTTGCTTTGATGCAGCTCGCGCCAGCTGAAGATGATGAAACTATACTTACCCCTCAAAGAAAAGCTGAGCTTGAGAGAGAAGTCAATCAACGAGTGAGCGAGTTAGTTGGTAGCATAGTTGCTTCACTCAAAACACGACGAGAACAAGCAAAGAAAGCACTTGCTGGAGACAAACAAGCATTACAAGAGCTTGTGAATCAATTCAAAGCAGATAATCTTTGGAGAACTCTTAGTGCTGATGAAACACAAGCATTGGTTGTGCGATTCATTAACAGTTTAGGACAAATGTCTGATCAGGACTTTGAAAGCATGATTTCTGCACTCCCAAAAATGAATCATGAATCTCTGCCACACTTCCTTGGCGCACTTGCGGTCTCAAAATTAGACATTACCCCGTCACCTGATGGACTGCTCAAAATTACTGCAGTCATTGATGATGATGCCAAAGCATTCCCTGAACTCAGAGGACTTATTGAATACCAAATTAAAGGCAAAGGAAGAACCAACACAGCTCTTGAATCCCTCAGGTATCAAGGACAGACTGTTCAAGTAGAAGTAGAATATAAAAATCTTCCAAGAAGCGATACTGGTATATTGGCTATAGGTAACAGGCTTAACACTGTCAGGGTAGTCAATCCGAGAAGCGTAGGCACAACCTTTAGAATAAGATTCGCTAAAGCAGCAAGCCAGCTTGGTAAAGACCTTTCTGAAGCAGCACAAGCAAGTGCGCACACCGCAGCACTTGGTCCAGGACAGTTCACATGGGATACATTTGCTGCCCTTGGCAGGTTTGTCAAAAATGTTGTAATTGAATTATACAGAAGCCTCTTTTCAATACAGTTCATGAAAGCAACTCAAGACTTTGATACACAAATTGAGCAAGAAAAGAAAGCAGGGATTGATGCAACTCAATTACGAGAAGAACGCCTTGCTCAATTGAAAACACTTCTTACAATAGCAAAACAACAGCTTAGCACAGTACAGAAAGTAAACTTCCTCACTAATGCAAAACAACCAGAGCAAGCATTCAAAAAGAAAGTGCAAGACTTAACTGCAAGTGTTGCGCGCTTGCAAAAACAACAAGACAACGCTAGAGCCGCACAAAAAACTGCTGCGATAGTAGCGCCTGCACAAACTGCACCAGTAGTCCAAACACAACAAGCACCTGTTCAAGAAAAACCAGTTGCGAAAACAGTCAGAGCAGAAGTTGTTGCGCAATATGTGAAAGAAATTTTAGATTCTCTGAAAAAGTATTCTGAGAATGACATTAAGTTATATCTTGAGAGCAATGCTAAAGGTTGGGCAATGGTTGATGGCAGTGTTGAAATGACTATTACGTTTGATGAGTCATTTGTTAAACTGATGGCAGATTGGTCTGACAAAAAAATATCCCTTGAAGAAGTTAACAAAATAAATAAAGATGTCTCTGAAGGATTAAAGATTCGTCTTGCAAATAAAGTTCTTGCAAGTCCTGTTGCTGAAGCTGTTACGCCCCTGCCACCAAAAATAGCAACTCAAGTTATTGCCCTTGATAAAAATGATAAGAAGACGTATGAGCGAGAAAATAACAAAGAACGACCTCTCACACAGTATGACTCCATTACTGCAGGAGGCACAACAATACGCGTGCGAGTTGAAAATAACAAAGTCAAAGTTGAGACAACATTTGCAGGAAAAACCACCACCACAATTTTTGACTTGACAAAACCAGAACATTTAGCAAAGGTTGTGAAAGGAATATCTGTCGGCAGGCTTCCAGAAAGCGATGTACTCCTTACTGATCCCACAACCTCACGTCGTCACATGACACTCAAACTGTCCTCTGATAGAACTTCTATGACAGTAACTGATCTTGAATCATCAAGCGGAACACAGCTAGTGATTAAGAAGGGTGAATCAACACCACTCGGGACACCTCAAAAAGTAGCACAGATCGTGCCTCCTGTGCCAGCAGTAGCTCAAGGGAAAATAATACCTGGTGTATCGCCCAAAATCAATCCTTCAGTTGAAGAACAAAAAATTCTAGTTGCGCAAGGCATTCCTTTTGAGCTAACTACGCACAACAACAACAAGGAATTACGAATAATTGAAGGAGCTTCACGAGTTGGCTTTATGGGTGACGTGCAAGGCAATGCTGCGCAAATGAAAGAAGTGCTGCAACGTGCTGGCTTTATTGATGAAAATGGCAACTGGATTGCGGGTAATGCAGTGTTTGCGTTTGCAGGAGACTTGATTGATGCAGGCACAGAAAGTGCTGACGTACTTGACTTTATCATGAAATTACAACAGCAAGCAGCTAATGCAGGAGGCATAGTTCTCTCAGTGCGAGGTAATCATGATCAAATGCTGCTTGAATGGATTGAGCAATCCACAAAGGGCAGTCATTTTGCCCTTGCTGGACAACGATGGTGGCAGCAAGGAGGCAAAGCTACTGCAATTAGTATTTCAAGAAAAGTTCTTGAAACACAAGGAAAAAGTCCTGCAGAAATTAGTAAAGCAATAGCTGCAGCAGAAGCAAATGATGACTATACTGCAGATATTGATAAGGCTTTTGCAGAATACTTCCGGGAAACCATTCTTACAAGCCCAGAGGGAATGCGATATCTGGCATTCATTGACTCATTACCCTATGCTGCAAAAATCAATGATGCACTCCTCATGCATGGCAGCCCTGATTTTAGTGCTAAAACTCTGGAAGAGATTGCTAGAAGTCCAGAATCAAAATACAACATGATGTGGGAGCGAACCTGGATTGATACAGTACAAGCAGGTGACATGCAAGAGCTAAATAATCTAAAAAAACGATTTAATGTACGCAAAATAGTCTTTGGTCACACGCCTAAAGGTCAACCGGTTGGACAAGGACAAGTGAGCGGACTTATTATGCCAAACCAAGGAATTTTTGGCATTAACTTTATTCCACGAAAGGCTTCAGAAGAGAACGCTCAAGGAATCTTAGAATTTAATACTCAAGCAACAAAACTCCTCTTTGGCAAAGAAAAAGTGTTTAATAAAAAACTAGATACCCTACAGCCTGGTGATGCATTTGCGACATATCGCCAGAATAAGATCAATGAACTTATCAAGGAAGCCAATGCAAAAATTCAAGTCGCAAAACCTGCTCCAGCAGCACAACCTGTTGCATTACGCCCTGAAGAACAGGCAACCCAAGAAAGAAGAGAGGTAGATGGTGAAATTGATACGCTGAAAGCAATATTATATCCCGCTTCAGACTTAACATTAAAAGGGAAGAATGCAGTAGGAAACTATCTTAACTTGTTTAATGACCTGAAAACGAGCTTGCGTACCTCAACTCTTTCACAACAGCAAAAGCTAGACTTAATAAAAAAACTTGGAGCAATAGACCTAACACAAAACTTTGCAGACTTTGCCTCATTCAAAGCGGCATTTGATACTATTGTTTCAGAAGCATTGAAGACTCCTGAACAGATTGTACCAACACAACAAGCACCTGTTGCACAACCTGCGCCAATTGCAGAAGTTCAACCAGTAGCCCTACCTTTTGTTCCTTTCGCGCCAAGAAGAGATCTTGCTTCAGAAGAAGCACCAGTTGAAGTGCAGGAAGTTGTCAGAAATCTTCCAACACTATTGCCAGCATCACCCTTGCTAGCGCAAATAGTAAGCGAAGCAGCACAACCTGTCAGGCTTGATGCTGCAACAGTTCAAGGCATAGAAACAAACGCAAAAACAATGCTTAATCTAGAGCAAAGAATCAATGCATTGAAACTATCACCTCAACAAGCCACAACACAAATACAAACTCTTGAAGCTCAACTTGCGCAAGAACGCAGTACATATGTTGCAACCAATACAGACTTGTTGGCAAACCTCAAAAAAGCACCTTTGAAATCATCACAGTTTGAGATCGTGGCACAGCTTAGTTCAGGATCATTTGGCATAGTATACCTTGTGAAAGATAGCACTGGCAAATTGTATGTGCAAAAAACCAAAGGTATTGCTTCAACTGCGCGCATGGAACATCTTATTGATGTTTCTTTTGATGCAGAAGCAGTTAATCTGGCACGCATGGCAGGACTATCTGCAGCACCATCATTGTATGGTGTACTTCTCGATAGCTCTGGAAACATAGAGTCAATTATTGAAGAATTTATTGGTGGAGAAACAGTTGGAACTAAAATTAAACAAAATACAGCTCCTGCAAATCTTGAAGAAATAATTATTACACAGCTTAAATCACTACGCCAACGAGGAGTTGTGCACAGTGACCTTATTAATGAACAAAATATCATGATCACACCTGAAGGCCACGTGCGACTTATTGATTATGGATTTGTGATGCAAGCCATGTCAAGTACAGCACCATCACAACCAATTTATCCAACAGAAGAACTTTACGCATATGATATCTTCCAGGCACAAATCCTTGACGCAAAAATACAGAGTGGCAAAAAAATTAAAGCATTACAGTTGCTTTTGCCAACCAAAATCACAGAAATTCTTACCTCTATAGAAGCACAACTTACTGACGAAGAAAAACAAATTATTCATGCAGTACTACGAAAAACATTGGATCAAGGTCTCGTGAGCTATTGGCCTCTTGCAATTGCATTCTTGTCAGATATTGCACTAGAATCACAACCAGAACTTCTTGAGAAGTATGCCCTGGAACCCAGCACACCAGGATTCTTGCTTGTCACGTCACCTGGAGGGTTTGAGCGCCTCAAAAAAATAAAGGAAAAACTCAGCACAGCACTTGCCATAGCAGAACAAAAAGCTCAGGAAGCAATAGCTCAAGGCAGTATTGATTTAGATCGCGCAAACCAGGTTGCTGATGACATACGAGAAAGCATAGCAACAGATCAGAAGACAAGCGTTAGCACTCCAACAGAAGACCAAGCAACAGATCGTGCAATAAAAGTAGTAAAGATAATTGAAGAAGCCCTACAAAAAACACTCAGTCAGACACAGCGTGAAAGCATTAAAGAAGTGCTCACAAACATTATTTCAGGAACAAGTGATGAAAAAGCATTAAGTGCCACCCTCAAAGCAATGGGTCTCTGGCAGGGATTAACGCAAAATCTGATTCTTGCAGATGTGATCCAAGTAGCATTAGGTTGCACGAATTGTCTTACTAACCCAGTTGGTTTTATTGTTAATCACCAAGACTTCCAACAAGCATTGCCTGCAAATAGTTTGACTCAAGAACAAAAACTTGCACTTCAGGCATTACTCTCAGGAATTACAGCAAATGCACAACTTACGTATGCAACAGCACAGTCAGGCAACATCATAGACATCATAATCGCCCTTGACACATTCTCACGACGCGAAAACAATAATGACCTTGAAGCACAAGCAGTACGAAAAGCAGGAGAACTACGCGACACACTAATGAATGCCTTGTCAATAGAAGTGTTCAAAGAAAACGCAGAAAATGAACTTTTGTTAGCTTCATCACAAGAAAATAATCCAGAAAAAGCAAAGGAAATTCTTGATAGACTGGCGAGCTTGCTTGCATTCTTCCAAAATAAGCGACAAGAACCGGAATGGAAAGAAAGCATTAATGCACTCCAGAGCCGAATAAGTACTGCATTAGCTGCGTTGTCTTCTGATAAAGATCAACCTAGCCCAACCCCTGCTATTCTTGGCACGCAATTGCCTGAACAGCAGGGCACGGGTCCCCTTTCTAATGCAATTGATCCAGGTTTGGTTATTAATGAACGCACTGACGTAGCCAAAGAATTAGCTGCTTCAGGATTGAGTGCTGAACAAATCAAGTTATTGTCGGAACAAAGAATACTATCAGTTGAAGAATTCCTCACACAAATTCCACGAGATTCAATCGCAGGAGGTTACAGTCTTGGGATTGAGAGTAATGAAAATAGAGCACTTTCAGATCTTGCACGTTTGAAATATTGGGAACAAGCATATTTTGAAATTTTCGGAGACAAACAAGCAAGAGATATTGAATTCATGAATAAAATTACGAACTCTGGAAAGCCAGTGGTGTTCTTTGTTCCAAGAAACCTTTTTGCTCAACAAAGTCATACTACTGAAGAATTCTTATGGTTGCTTAATCATCCTGAAGCAATGAAAAATGTTTACTTTGTATTCGGAGCATATGCAAGTGAAGACCAAGAAGGACACCCTGCATTAACATATCAAATGAGCGCTGAAGCAGTCCTTGGAAGTCTAGGTCTAGGAATTGCGAAAACTGCAATATCAGAAGACTCACTCAATACTGCCAGTCTTGCAGAAGCAGTCAGGAAGGCAACTGGAACAAGTGTTAGAGGACACGTTAGTATTTCAGTACTGTTGAAAGATGGGCAAATCAGTTATGGCACTCGCTTGGGATTGATTGCAGGAAATGTTGAAGTTGAGTATGACAAGATTGCAGGCACGTTGAAGGTTGTTCAAGTCAGTCCAAGCAAATTACTACTGAGTGATAATCCAGAAATTGCGCAAACTCTTCAGTCATTCACGCAAAACAAACAAGATCTCTCACTCTACACCTTGCAAACTGGAAGAAAAATAGTGCGTACTGAAGCAGAGAAAACTGCACAACGAAATCGAGAACAAGAAATTTCAAGAATACTACACCTACCAGAACCAGCTGAGCTCAAACCATTCTTACCATTTGGCCAGAATTACAAAGAATGGAAAGCATACAAAAAGTTCTATGATGAAGCGCAAACAAAACGTGAAAATCCAGACGCGCTGCCAGTACACCTTCAAGCATATGATGATCTTTTGGCGGCCACTACTCCTCTAATTAAATCAACAACTTCATTTGCAAACAAACTCAACACTAGAATTGATTCAATGCTACTAACGTATTCTGGGTTCATAAAAACCCCAGTACAACAACCACAAACAACTCCAACTCAACCTATTTCACTCACATTAGCGCAAAAAAATGTTGGTGCAGAGGGTTCTCGCACTGCTGTTTCACAAGTAGCGCAAGCTCCAAGTATTTCAAAAGGCATCACACTCAACTTCTTAGGCACGCAAACAGCTTGGGAGCTTTTGGCACGAGCCTTCAGTGTGCTTTCCGGAATGTCACTTGCGATTATGCAAGCACTTGTGCAAACAGCAGCACCACGCTTCCTCCAATTACAAGTCTTACTCGGCATTGCACCACAACAGTTAGAAACAACAACCATAACCTTGGAATCAGTACAAGTCATCACGCCAGAAGACATAGCACTCTTAGACGTAACAGAAAAACCACGACAAGAATTGCGAACACTCCTAGAAAACAGTCGTGACATAACTGGCAAGTACAAACCAGCATACGTAACCCTGAGTGCTTTGGAAGCAGAACTAGGAAGCAGTGCTGCAGTAGAACAAGCAATCATTGAGGCAGAACTCGCAACCAGAACCCAAACAAGCAACTCACGAGTTACACTCTCTGATACTACAGAACTTATGCAGTACAGCAAGCCTCAAACAGGACCAGTTAGTGGTGATTATTCACGAAGCATCACCTTCATAGATGCTGAAGGAGTTCAAAAACAACTCTTGATACACACTGATGCATCAGGCCATGGCTTGGCAGCAGCAGCAATGAAAACCTTGATTCACCTCCTCATAAACAAAGTGGTTGCTGACAGCCAAATACCTGCAACAGAAACAAATCCCGCACTTGCTGAACGAAGAGCAAATGCACTTACATTACTCAATGCACCACTTGACCTCAAAAGTCATATTGATAAAGAACTTACGAGAATCAAAGAAACAGATTATGAAAATAAAATCAGCAAACAACAAGACCCTCAGGAAATCACTCGTCTGAAAAAAGAAAAAAGCGAACTTGCAGCAAAACTTTCCACAAGCACATTTGCACTCATCAACCCTCAAACACGCACCGCAACAATTGTTGGCGGAGGAGATGATGTCATACTTCTTAAGAAAACAAGTCAAGGTTACACTGCTGAACCAATTTCTGGCCAAGGAACAATATTAGGTATAGGTTTCGACTTGGAGTCAGACACAAACACAGTCAACCTTGCACCAGGTGATGTGCTTGTGCTAGCAAGCGATGGCTTCAAAGACCAGCCAGCCACTGACGCACCAGACGCACCACTCTTTGACCAAACTATTGGGGTTGGTAAAACACTCGCAGCAGCCTTATCACAAGGAAAATCATTGTTTGAAGCAACAAATGATTTAGTTGCAGGAGTGCGTACGTATGGAAACATAGAAGCAAACGATGAAAAAAAGTCATTGTTTGACGACACATCACTCACTATGGTAAGAATGAGCGAAGCACCAAAAGATGCTGAAGCAGAAATCAAGGCACGAGTGCAAGATCCAGAAAGCGCAGCAAAACTTATTGAATTAGTTAAGGATATTCGTGCAAACACAAAAACACTTGCTGACCTACAGCCCGCACTTGATGTTCTTGGGCCAAAAGATGCAGCTATTGTTCGCGAACTCATTCAGTGTCATTTGTGTGGGCTTATTGCACTGCAAATTCAGAACATTCTTGAGCAGAAGATTAAACAAGGCACTATTGATAAAACTCAAGCAGAAGACATTGCTCTAAACCTGCTTACGGTAAGTGCATCAGAATTCCTCAAATACTATGCACAAGTTTCAGGATTTGTTCTTGATCTCGTCATGGCAATTCATGCAAAAGCATCAAGTCTGAAAGGTAATGACCAAAAAGAAGCACTTGACCTTATAATTAAGTTAATTGGCAAAGCAAAAGCTGAAGAATTACTTTCAGGATTCATAACAGAATTAGCGCAGAATAAAAATGATGATACAATCATGAATCGCTTGAACACGCTCATAAGTTATGCTCTTGCAGTAAATGAAGAACTGCATCAACTCAAGCCAGCAATACAAATCATTGACCAACAAGTTGTTGAAAAACTAGGCCTTTCACAAGCAGCTCGTGCAGAACTCATCCTTAAACTAATTGCCTTCAAAAAAGGAATCCCCTACCAAGGAAAAGTACTCAATGCACAATACATAGCAAGAAAAATCCAAGAATTGTTAGGTGCGCAAAACGAAGCACCAGTACTCACTGCACTCCAGCAAGCATTATACCCAGGAAGTTCACTGTCAAACCAAAACCAACAGGCAGCACTTGTGGAAACACCAAAAATAGTAACTCAAGTTATTGCCCTTGATAAAAATGATAAGAAAACGTATGAGCGAGAAAATAACAAAGAACGACCTCTCACACAGTATGACTCCATTACTGCAGGAGGCACAACAATACGTGTGCGAGTTGAAAATAACAAAGTCAAAGTTGAGACAACATTTGCAGGAATAACCAAAATAAAAACTTTTGAGTTAGCAAATCCTGATGACTTGGCAAAGCTTGTGAAGGGACTATCTGTCGGCAGGCTTCCAGAAAGCGATGTACTCCTTACTGATCCCACAACCTCACGTCGTCACATGACACTCAAACTGTCACCTGATGGAACCTCTATGACAGTACTTGATCTTCAGTCATCAAGCGGAACACAGCTAGTGATTAAGAAGAGTGAGGATTCAACACCAAGTGTTGCAGACCTTTCAGAGCCTGCTAAACCACAACCAACAGTGCAAGGCATAGATTTAGGACAAGAATGGCCCAGCATTGCTGAAAAAATGGCAGAGAAAAGCGGATTACCGCTTGACAAGGCACAAGAACTTGAGCAATACTTCAGGTCTGGCGATGACGTTATATTCTCTGGCGGAAGGTATATGCGTGGTGGCAGTCAAAAAGGTGGAACAAGCATTATGTATCGCCCGACCAATCAGCAAGAATTTATTGCTTACCACGTGTGGCAAGAACAAAATCAGATACCTGTAGTTTCTGATGCTGAAGCCAAAAAAGCAAAAGAGCAAGTCGAACAATTCTTGACTCAGTATGGTATTACTCTTGATGTGCAAACCGAAAAAGGAGGAGTCTATGTTCTTGCACTCCAACTTCTTAAGACATTACCAAAAAGTGTGTTGAAATCTGGTGTGATAAAGAACATCAGGCTTGGAGGAGGGGAAGGACCAGGTGTTGCAAAAGGCAGTGCATTTGAAGATGGAAGTGTACTTATCTATGATTATGCAGTATCTGCTTCTAAGCGCACATTTATTGCGTTGTTTGCACACGAAGTAGGCCATGGATTAGAAGAAGCAATGTTAAAAGGAACACAGGAGAAAAAACTCAGGCAAGCATATTCCATACTTGGACGCAGTGTGAAAAACTTCTATGGCACAAACTTCAATGCCATGCCAGAATATCGTAGAACCTACCAACAGAGTTCTATTGAGGAGTTTGTTGCAGAAACATTTATGATTTACACAACCCAAGGCACAGCCTTCAGAACATTCATTAATTCAATAACAGATTCTGAAGTTAAAACAGCGTACAAAACAATATATGAAATCTACAAAGAAGTATTGGGCGCAGAATATGAAGGCGGAGTTATTAGCACACAAATTCCTGGAGTCCAAGAAGCACAATCACCTGAAAAAAAATCAACACCTCCATTATTAAGTGAAGCACAGCAGCAAAAACTTACCTTTTACACATCAGAATTCACCTCGCTTGTTGACGAACTTATGAACAAGCTTTCCACACCTCAAGAAGTGCAAGAGTTGACGAACTTATTCTCTGCAAATCTTGAAGCAGTTGCTGACGTGTTCAAACCAAGAGCAAATCCTAACATAAAACGTTCACCTGACGATCCCGGCTTGAAAAATGCTATTGAATACTTAACTCAAAAAGTGCCAGGATTTGCTGAGCAACAAAAAGGAATATCGCCTGCAACAATAACCGAACAAGTTCGGGCAAGTCCGAAAATAGTGCCTGAAGCAGAGAAATCTGTGCCACAACAAAAATCTAGCGCTCTTGAAGCACTCGCGAATGAAGTGCCGTATGAAGGAGCGCCTGGTCAGCGCATTCCTGTTGAATCTTGGAGAAGAGGCTTTGATACCTCTTTACAACCTTTAGAAGACTTGCTTGCAGGAAACGGTGCGTCTCAAGAATTCTTAAATTCATTGTGGTTTGGAAAAAACACACGAAGTCTTGAACACTTAATAAGTCTGTTGACAGCCCGTGCTAATGCGTTGATAAAAAAGTATGGCACTAAATTTGCTGCCCAGATTCAGAATACTTTGGATCCTTCACGAATTGAGGCTACCTATAAAACTCTTGTACATAAGATGAGTAAACTCACCGAGTTTTTGAGTGCAATTGAAAAAATGGATCTTCAGCTTTTGGCAAAGAACGAGCAGCCTCCAGTCAATGTTTATTTAGAACGAGACATGCTTTCAGGCTACAAATATGAGTCCTTCAAAGATCTTTTACGAGGAATAAAAGGAGCACGCTCTTCCTTTTATGTAAGTAGGGACACCCTTGGAAAGAATGCAAATGGCAATTTTCCAGAATATGACAAGATTAAAGATCTCTTTACAGAATTAAGAACCTCAGACATTAACACACCTGAAGGCTATGCAAAATTCAGGACGAGATTTTTTGAGCGAGTGAGACAAAAATCAGATCCCACAAACCAAAATTATGACCCCTCGTTTGCGCGGGTTGTAGAAAAAACATGGAGTGATTTTGAAAAAACAGGCTTGCAAAACGAAAAAAGCTTGCGTTTTGTTGACACCTGTTGCTTAGGAACTTTACCCTTGTTCATGGAAGCAGTTGTTGCTCTGAAAAAGCCTGGAATAAAAACCTCCTCAATTCTTGGTGAGAATGAAGCAATTATTTCAGCCCAGATTCAAGTTCCAGGAGCAAGACTTCTTGATTTAGAACGTGACGAGGCAATTCCTGTTGAGTTTTCTGAAGGACAGTACAGGCTTGGTGATGCATCAATAATGATGAATGAGTATCTTCTTGAGCTCGTCTTGTTGGAACAAGCAGCACTTAAGGAATTGTTTGGTGATTTCACAAACAGCTTGTCTACACGAGAAAGAAAACTACTTACTGCACTTGCGATAGCATCAACCCATGTTGAGCAAGGTACTGGTTTGGAAGCAGAATCCTTTGAATTTTACATGAAAAAGCCAAGCGATAATTATAAAGAAGCGAGCATTGAAAACATGGAGTTATTCTTGACAAACATTGCTTCTAAAACACCTGATCAAGCCTGGGAACTTCTTCAACAATTGTTCGATAAAGTATATACTCAGGGAAAACTTTCAGGACCTGAAGTGCGTGATCTTCAAAAGGTTTACACAAGAGAGTTCTTGGAAAGTCTTATGGAAAAGAGTTCTCACGTGTTACCTACTTTCGGAGTTCCTGAAGAATACCTTGCAGCACTTGAGATAGGTGCACCAGTATTGTTGAAGAATGGAAAGAAGTTCATTTTTGTAGACCAAAAAACACCAGGATTGATCACTCTCAAAGATCAAGAAGGTAAAGAAATAGTGATGACTCGTTCATTATTCCTCCAGCAAGTAGTGGTTCCTGGCGAACAACAGGTTCAAAAAGCACCAGCAGTAGAAAAACAAACTGTTTCAAAACAACAAACTTTTGATTTTGTGAACGCATTGTCTGCTGATGAAAAACGATTGCTATTTGCGATTACTCGTGCTGATCTATACACAACACACTCTGACCCAACACTTAAGTTTGAAAAAGTAAAGAAATACTTAACTTTGGCTGTAGACTTCAATACTGATTACCAAGCATATAGTGCGCTCCTTGCAAACGCACGTGTGTTCTTGGAAACAAGAGGTGTGCAAACAACAGCAGAAGTTTTGGATTTGTTCAATACATTAATAGTTGATGCACCAGAAGATATAATGTCTTCTTCAGAAAAACAAAAATTCTATGAAAAGTACAGTGATCGTGTAGAATCATTGATGAGTAAAGCACAAAAAACAATGCAGATATCTTCTTCTGCCACACCCGTGCCACAAACATCTTCAGATATACTAAAATCCAATCAAGCAATGCTTACCAGTAAGAAGTTTAACAATCTTTACCTAACGGAGTCAATTGGAGGTAATGCAGGAAAAGGTCATTGGGCAGCAAATATTGTTGTTGATGGCAGTGGAAAAATTATTGATATTGGAAACTGGCAAAACCTTGACAAAAAAACACAAGACTTAGTATCACAAGGTAAGGCGTATGTAATTACCTTGAGAATTAATGTTGAAACTCAGAAAGTTGATCTTACTGGTTCTTTAGGAATCGATAGCCTTTCTCCTAAGGCAAAAGAAATTTTCATTCAATCACTTCAGACTGCAGATAAACTTGAGCAAGCACTTCAACAGTCATTCCCACTCAAGCAAGCAACCACAAACAAAGAGCTTCCTTTCTATTCACGAGAATTCAGCAATCCTGTCTGGATTAATGCAGGCAGTTCATGGTTCAAGATAGAGTATGTGTATGCTGAAGAAAACAAACCTAACTCTGAGCAAAAACCAGTGAGAATACAAGAGTACGACAGTGATAGAACCATGCCATTAGGTCCTGAAGCCACTTTTGCTGCAGGAAAACAAATAACAGTGGGCCGTTTACCAGAAAATGATTTCCGTGCAGATAGTCCTCAGATCTCCCGACGCCACCTGTCGTTTACCATAACTCGTGATGTGCAAACACGTAACACGAGAATTACACTTCATGACTCATCAAGTAATGGTAATGAAATTTATCACAACAAACCATCATCAACAACTGCTAATTCATTAGGCTTAGCATTGGGTATTGCATCAATAACTGCAGGAGCATTCATGGCAGGCACGACAACTGTGGTGGCAACATTCCTCTTTGGTCAATTATTCATGGTTGCTGGAGCAGCCCTTGTCACAGTAGATATTGGGTATCGATTGTTTGAGAAAGCAGTTGATGTAGTTTACAAAACAACTATTGATGCAACACTCATTCCTCGTGATGAAGTTGGCATGTGGGACAAGATAAAATCCCTTGCAAACCGCGTAGTGTCATACCTGCGAGACCCGAAAGAAGATGCATTTGTTAAAACCCTTACAGGCCTAGGCATTGGTGATGTACGCTTGAACCAGCTCATGAAAGCCTATGATTATTCACGTGATGAACTCAAAGACCTAGAAACAGCACATCCAGGCATGATACGTCGCATGAACAATCTCTTTGACACCAAAGAATCAGGAGATCAAGAAATTGAAAAAACCACAAAACCTTTAACAGAACAACTTGATCAAGCTAATGTAAACCTGCACTCTACTGCGCGTAACATAGCAAGTCTTGCAGACCCAGGAAATGTCGGCATAGCCCTCAATGAATTAGGCAACTGGCTTCGCAATAACAATCCTGAAGAAGCAGACAAATTACAGAATGCTCTTGCGCAAAACCTTGACAAGAATCAGGCAGTTGAAATATTCATGCAATACTTTGACCCCATACCTGATGTAAATGTCAGGCAACAATTACGAAAAGTTCTCAGCGGCATTGACCAAGCAGTTCAAACCAGAATAGAGACGCTCACTTCTGAATATCATGCTTTGTTGAATCATCAACAGGCTCTAGAACAGAGTATAGATCGTGCAGAACAAGGCTATGACTATCTTGACTCAGTTGAGTTAAGCATGAAAGCAATAAAAAACAACAAAGCATATTTGATAAAACCTGATCAGCAACTAATCACTGTTTCACAGCAAATATCAACAAAACCAGACACGCAAACATACAATCAAGAAGTTCTTACATTTGCACGTATAGGACTCTATGATCAGCTTGATGCAAAAGGCAGATATGATGCAAAAGCCACTGCTGTGCGCATAGCTGAACGATTAGGAATAACTCAGAACACTCCTTTACCAGAAGCTCTCAAGCCAATATTTGCAGACATTTTTACTGAACGACAAAAATACTACCAAACCCAAGACCTTGCACAAAACATAGGATCCCTAGGAGCATTCTTAGAAGCTATAGGCATGCAAAACCTGTACATAGGCCTTCCTGGCGCAAAAAAACTAAGCTGGTGGCAAGTTGTGAAAGGCACAGTAAGTAATCTCAGGAAAAATCCATCACTGATTTTATTACTTCCTCTTGGAATACTCAAAATAGGTCTTGGCATCTTGCCTGACACAAACGGGCTTCCAATACATACTGCTGTTGATGAGCTTGGTCATGGTGCAGGACTTATTATAGGCTCAGAACTTTCATCAGTGTTTGGACCACTCATTAATGCATTTTATTGGAGAGTATTAGCTGAAGAGTTTAAGCAAAAAATACAACCAACACTTCCAGATATTTCAAAACTAAATCCTGATGATAGAGCAGCACACATCATGAATGACTTGCCTAAAGTACAGGCCTTGCTTACCAACATGATTGAGGACACAAAACGAGCAGTTACAGAAAAAGATTTGACTGGCACAGCAAGTGACACAACACATCCTCAACTCATGATCAACATGCTCATACAACGACTGCAAGCCAGCCCTGTCGAGGTAAAAGAATTCCTTGCCTTAATGCTTGGTGGCACGAGCAGTACAGATAGTTATGTATCCTTGCGTGCAGCAATCAAAAAAGACATTGGTGACGCACTCGGCGTGTACATACACACCTACCTTTCAAAAGCACTTACGACAGCAGAAAAGCATGAAGCACTCGACAAGTTCTTTAACACAGTGCTGAGCAGTATTATCACAAAAGCAATGCCTCAAATGCAGTTCACAACAGGAATTAAACTACCAGGATTCACCAATGCAGTAGTCTCCTTTGGTCCAGAAAAAGGCACTGCACCAAACAACAATCTTCCAGGAAGAATTGCTCTTCAAGGAACACTTAACTTACCTCCTAACGCAGGTAGCTCTAATAGTTTTACATTACCAGTACGTTTTGTTTCTGAAGGAGTCCTGCCTGAACTTACCATAGATAGCGCGCAAAAAACTATGAAACTAAAAAACATGGTGTGGGCACTTACTGATGCACATGGTAACAAAAGAACTGGAACACAAGCAGGAAGCATGGAATTCAAAGATGTACACTACGGAGAGGATCATACTCAAGGGCAGATAATTATAAAAAACATACCCATTGATGACCCAGCAGTTCTTGAGTACATTGCCAAAGAAAAACTCTTAGCAGACTCAAAACTAAGTAATCCCCAAGGACTCACAGTTCAAGAAGTAATCATAGACCTTACTACAGGAACCATTACCACAAAAATGCATGCGCAAAGTGCAGACCTCACCACGCCCGACGGCGCAACAATGCATGCGAACAACATAGAAATCACAACAGTATCAAAGAAAAACTCTCAAGGCAAATATGAACTTGTCTCATCAGATGTAAACGCTCACGCAACAACAGCCAACCTATTCAATCAAGACACTGCATTGTTCGGACAGCATGGCTTTAGCATGCAAAACATTGATGTGAATGCGCATACTGAATTTGAAAACAGTAAACCAAAAACAACAGATGTTACACTTACACAACCTGATAATAAAAACCCTGGAAAAACCACGCAAATAGGTAAAATTCATCACGAAGAAACACCTGCAGGAAAAACAATACAAATCACGAACTTCCATTATCAAACACCTGACCAGTCATTGGGCAGCAATAAAGTCACGCGCGTGGATATTGATTCATACACCCAAACTATTGATCAGAACGGAAAAATAAGCAAAAGTGGAAGTGCATATGTTGAAGGCAACAGCAAACAAGAATACAAGCCAGGCACTGATGCCCAAGGAAAAAAGCAACCCGCAACAGGCAACATCCTTGCGTACAAGCTCACACTCACGCCAGCAGACAATGGCTATGCTGTTGATGGAACACTAACTGCACACAGTCCTGATGGCAAAAAAGTGGTGACAACACTCAATGATATGCATGGCACGCTCACAAAAACAGACAAAGGACTCTTCACCAACAGTGAACTCCACGTCAGCGCAACAGATAAAACAAGTGCTCAACCAACAAATAATTTAGACCTAAGCAACTTTGTGGAAGACTTCCCTGTAGGTGTGCAAGGCGGTACTGCAAAACTAACCTCACTAACACTTGCATTTGATGAGAAAGGCAAGGTAAAATCCTCTGAAACAAAAGTTGGTGCAGAATTTGAACACACAACACTTGACATCAACAATGCTCCAGGAGGACCAGTGCATGTCAATAATGGAAACGTAAAAATTACTTCAGAACATGGAAAACTCACAATCACAGGCACGGCACAACAGCTTAGCGCAAAACGAAGCAATGGACAAACAGAACTTACCACACCATCACAAATAACTTACACTGAACAAGCAAAACAATCAGCACAAGACAAAACCCAAAGCACACTTCACATACAACCAGTTGCTGATTCTTCAGGAAAACCTCAAACAGTAACTATTGAGCTACCCACGCCTGCAGATTTACAAGCTCAAGGAGTAAGCGTTGGCACCACACCAGGACGCATGTCAATAAAAGTTACCAACTATGGACAACAAACCACACAAGAAGCTGATGGTACAGGATTAGCAGAACAAGAGTCACTCGCTGGCAAAATAACTGAACCAGTGAGTATTCAAAATGGCCAGTCAACACTAACTGGAGAATTCTCTGAAGAGCACCCGCTTGACATCAGCACAGGAAGTCAAGGCACAACATTGCAAGGTACTGCAAATGCAGCACTTAATGATGGTGATGCAATACTCTTCAAAGGACCAGTACAGATAACCTTGAGTACTTCAAAAGATCGAGCTACTGCAGTGGTACAGCCAGCACAAGCATTGAGTGATGCATTGAAAAAAATAATTCGTACTAACTTTGGTCAAAAAGCATTAGACACTACTCTTGCCAGCAGCAACAAAAACCCAATTATTACCTCTGATCAACCACTGGTTATAGTTATTGATGAAACAGGAGCACACATTCAAGGAACAATTACAGTCAACCATCCTTCACCTGCAGATCCTACAAAAACAGTAACCTCAATCATAACTCTTGATCAGAAAGTAAGTGCGCAAGGCACAAGTGAAGGAACAGTGCAAGGCACGCTTGCCGTAAGCCCAACAACAACAGTGACTGCAAACCTGCAAACAGAGCAAACCACTGATGAGCAAGGCAACAAAAACACGCGCATCACAACAAATCCTGAAGCAACTCACGCACTCATCATAGAAACAAGCAATCGCAAAGTACCAGTCAAAGAAGTAGACCTCACCCAAGGCAATCAAAAACACAGTGTTGATGAAGTAGCACGAGCAGTAGAATTGCTAGGCAAAAATGTTGATAGCGTAGACAAAATAACTGCAAAAGACGGCACGACAACACTTGAGGGAGTGCACGTAACTAATTTGGAACTCACTGATGGAACACGCGTAACTGGTGTGGTAAATGCAGAAATACAAACAAACTCTGATGGAACCCACACCCTCACCATAACACCAGTTCAAAAAAGCTCACTTCGAGGAATCAAAGGCAGTGGTGATGAACAAGTAACGTACAATATCAATGTGCCAATTAAGGTACAGCTTGGCACTGACTTGAGCGCAGTTCAAGATGCACTCGGCCAAACATTTGGCACAGTGCTTTCAAGCACTCATGCAAGCACAGGACACTTGTTTGTTGGCGCAAAAGCTGGCGCAAGAAATGTAGAAATCATCAGTGCAACAGTAGACCTGAGCACGCGAACTGCTGATATAACTGCAAAAATACAGCAAGACCTGACCATAAAAAAACAAGTTGTTACACCAGCCTACACACTGACTGCTCACGTGCAGCAAGGCACAACACGCATCAGTATTGATAGTGGCGAAAAACAACAACTTGGCAGTCCACTTGTGGCAAGCTTCAAAATCAAAGGTCAAGGAGAAATAGGACCAAAAGGCGGAAGCATAGCATTTACTGAGTATGGAGTGCATGGCTACCTTGCAGGCGATGCAGTAGTCACAACTGATACAAGCACAGGACCATTACGCACAGGACCATTTACTGTAGAATTCAAAACCGCACCTGACGGCACGCTCGCAATAGGAAGAAGTCATGGCACATTTAATGTTGTGCAAGTGGATAGCACTGGCGCACTCACTCACCCCAGTAGAACAACACTTGACATCAGCTCAGCAAATAATGCTGGAGCACGGGTCATGCGTTTCATCTCTGACGAAAAACAAGGCGCAAATTTGAACACTCAAACAACAGCAATATTCATCCTACAAGCTGACGGAAAAATGACCACCACCTGGCGTCAAGGCATGCACTCACGCACAGGCTTTGGATCATTACTGCCTGGAGGAATGGTAGTCCAGGAAACACACACTTTGTTTGACACTGCAGTGTTTGACCCAGACAAAGGCACAGTCACGTTTGAGAATTATCAAGCAACACAAACAGACCATGGCACAAGTGTTGGCGTGCTCACTGCAAAAAAAATGATTTGGGACATGGAAAACAAAAAGCTCACTCTTGAAAACTATCGTTCAGTAAGTGTTGGCGCAACACACTCGCCATGGGGATTAGTATTCCAACTCTTTGGCATGCCTGATGAAATAGACTATGGACGCATAGTTGTAGAAGGAAATCACGCAACACTATTCACAGGTCAAGTACCAGTATTAGGTGCAGAAGGAGGCAGGGCAACACTCTCCCAAGAAGCACGCCAAGCTAAAAACCAGAATGAACTTGCAGGAAGCATAGCAAGTAGGCTCGGCATAGGCGATGAGTTCAAAATCACAGCCTACAAAATATATGATAACAAAATGCTTGCAGCAGCTCAAGCATATGATGTAGCAATCAAGGAATTCCAAAACGCAATTCAAGGAAAAACAGATGCAGAAGTTAATGCACTCAAAACAGCACTTGATGCAAAACTCGCAGCCATTGACGCAGTCACGCAAGACAAAGCAGACCTCCAGCTTGAACGCAAATTCAAGGTTATTGAAGAAAAAGACAGCCAAGGCAACACAGTACGCGTGATAGAATTCACTGGCGCACTTGGCGAAATAATAGGCAGAGCAGTGATGAACAATGCAGGAGAACTCGTGCTTGACGCAGCAGTCAGCGCAACAGGCTATGGCACATTTTTCACAATCTTCAAAACACTCTTTGGACCACCAGGACACACAGGATTCTTACAAATCTTTGACTTAATAGATGCAATCAACAAAATAGAAGACCTGCAACGAGGCATGGCACAAGGACCAGAGCTAGAAAAAGAAAGTGCACTGCCTCACATTGCATTCATACAAATACTACAAAATGAAAAAATACTAAAGAACATCAAAGGCAATGATGCCTCAGGCAAAGAACTACGCGCAAGCATTACAGAAAAACTCAATAGTTTAGGCGCATTAACTAACAAAGCATTTACTCCAGAAGAACTAGCTGCACTACAACAAAAAATCAAAGCACTAGAGTTTAGTGCAGCAGAACAACAAGCAATCATTAACTCACTGGTCACGTTTGTGAACAGTAATGAAAAAGGAAACTTGCTTTACAATGACCTGCTGGCGCAAGCACTTATTATTAATGCAATACACACTGCAGAAGCGCAAGCAGGCAAAGCATTGACACCTGAAGAACGAGCAGCTTTGATGAGTGCAATGAATTTAGTGTTTGCGGGCCAGCGCGATAAAGTTCAAGCAGCACTCCAAAAACAAGGCAAAACAGAAAGCCAAATCAAACTTGTGCAAGATGTGCTCACCAAACTATTTGGTTGCAATAGTTGCCCTGTTGCTGTAGAAGCAGACCGCATTCAAGAAGTAAAAGATGCACTCAAGTCTATTAGTGTAGAAATGACTGATGAAGTACGCGCTGCACTATTTTCTGGCATTAGTCGTGATCAAGCAGAATATGCAATACAAACCCACACACTCTTGAACCTTGTGCAAAGCTACGTCACAAAACAAGCACAACTACTAGGAAATAACCAATATGACAGCGAAAGTTTGAAGCAACTTGAGAACGCAATACAAGTCCTGCGCAACAAAATAAATGCAAACTTACTTTCAATAGCCAAACAAACAAAAACTGAACAATACAGGCAAGCAAGTGCGCAAGCCCAAGAACAACGAAACACAGCATGGAGTACACTCGCTGAATTCCTGGACTCAGGACTTGCTCAGGCACAGTACATAGAATATGGCAGACTTATTGACGCATACTTCAATGCAGAAAAAGCATTACAAACAGCAGTAACTGAAGAACTTGATCAAGCACGCAAATCACTAGGAATACCTAAAGTAACTCGTGATGATAAAGAAGCAAGCCCATTGCTTCAAGCAGTGAATGCTGAAGAAGAAAGCACACCAACACTTGTTGAGCAAACAATTACAATACACGCACAACAAAAAGGCGGACTACCAGCAGCCATAGGACCGCCACAAACGCAGACAGAAACAACTACTTCTTCTTTAGATAAATTACAAGAGTTTAAAAATCAAATGATACAGCAAGCCATACTTCGCGTAAATTCAGGAGAAAAAGTTTTTGTTATTGTAAAAACGCCTTTGTCGGATATCACAGGATTCAAACCGTTTGGTGAGATAAAACAAGATTCAAAAAGTAAAGAATACTATGTTGAACTTGTTCAGCCAGGAAGGTTTAACAAAAAATGGTCATTGAGTGAAATAGCAAACATTCCAAATGCAGAACCTCTTAAACGCGTGCGTGATGGTAAAGAGTACTATGTATTCTGGAGATTTATTCAGTTAGACGCTCCTGACTTGTTTGCTAAAACAGCGTTTGATAGTGATTTAAAATCAGGAGGTAGAAGAGAGTTTAGTACTGATGAAGAACTTTTTAAAACTATTAAAAAACAAACTGATCTTGATCAGCAAAACATTCCAGGTCTTTTAGAAGAAGTGTGGCAAGGAAGCATAGAATTTGAAGGAAAAATCATAACACCTTTTATGCCCTTTTCAGCAAACCCTCGTTGGGTAATAGCTCAATTAGAAAAAACGCCTGATACGATTGCAGTTGTAGAAATAGAAATTCCTGTTGACGAAGTGCTCCTTACACGAGGAGAAAAAAGAGATCCATCACTCTGGCAAGAAGAATTAAACAAGAAAATTCTTGATGAAAAACCGCCATTACTTGTTCAAGAACCTGAAGAAGCAGAACAAGAGTTCACCACAACAAGAACAACAGTGCCTGCACAGTATATCAAAGCAGTGTACACTTCCCAAAAAACATATGAAAAACTCGCAACAGAACCAGCTCAAAATCAACCTAGCCCAACCCCTGTTGTTTCTCGCAATCAATTGCCTGAACAGCAGGGCAAGGGCCCCCTTACTGACAAAGAATTAGAACAACTTGCTCAAGAAACAGTTAAAGAATTAGGGGCAGATCTTACCAGAGAAGATGACTTTTTCGATGAATCATTAGACAATGCTCAAGCAGAATTTGATCAAAGCATTAAACATGCCAAAGCAGCCCACAAAAGTTTGAGTGAGCTCAATGAAAACATTCATGTTACCTCAAACGATGTTGCAAATAATCCTGAGGCACAATTCATTCTAGAGTATATTCTCAAATATGGAAATACTCTATCTCAACAACAGCGAGTCACAATTGCTGCTGCAGCTGTAGGGCAGCCCCTGAATGCAAAACAGGAAGCTGCTTTAATGAAGTCTCATGCTATCACGCCAACTCTTGAAGAGTATTCTGCAAATGAAGCTCTTGGAGAAGGGAAAGACACATTATTCGGTGAAATAAACCACCTTTCACCATCACAGAAAGTCCGTAAAATTCGTGCACTTCTTGAAGATGATGCTTTCAGTAGCTTAGAAGCAGAAATACTGCTTGGCACAGGAATTGCTGGTAAAGTAAGTTCTAATTGGTTAATCGGAAAAATAAAAGATGCACTATACTCACTAAAAAAAGCACTTGAAAATCCAGAAACAGAAACTTTGGAGAACGCAGAGCAAATCCTTGAATCAGTATCTGATCTTATAAACAGCGAAATCCTCGCAAAGGGCAGTACAGCTGATGAGATATATGCTATGTTGATTGCTACTGAACCTGCTCAGGGATATCAGTTCTTTGGAGATGAAAAAGATTTGCATAAGGCAATAGATGATATAAATACTGAAGTAAATTTTTTCAATAGGCTCAGATCAAAACTGCGAAATACTGAAATAATTAGCAATTTCGAAAACGCAATGAGTAAGTTCAAAGAAGTTCTAATAAAGGCTCATGAAGAAGAGGTCAAGTTAAGCCTTGATGCAAAAACTTATGAAACTGTTAAAAACTTGTTTAAGGAATCATTTGGCATTAGTTCAGGAGCGCAAGATCTTTCAGCAATCTTGAACTCAGCATATCCTGAAATCATACAAAAAATATCAAAGATGAATAAAAAAGAAGTACAAGAAACGCTTCATGCAATTTCAAATACTGCAGGAATTCCCCGGAGATTAACAGAGACTTTAGATGCACTTATTGAGGGATTCAATAATGTAGGCATAGTAGTTCACAGCCAGCCTGGAGAAATAAGACTGCCGCATCAGCAATTGAATGGCGAAGGAGTACAATCAGATATAAGAATCTACAATAAACATATTCATGGTGTCATAGATAAATTACGAACTGAAAATGTAAATATTGATGAAATAATAACTGCAGAAAGAGACATGGATGTTCTTGCGACAGGATTGCAGCAAGATACACAACTTCCAACTGTATCAAGAACAGTTCTTACACGTGATGATTTTGGAGGAGAATCTTCGCAGGTATATCGATCAATGGTTAACGCGCTCATTCGCGCAAAAGATGTTGCGAAGGACACTCAGAAAGGTCTTGAACGAATTAAAAAGTTTGAGCAATCTGCAAAAAAATACATGCTTGAGATTATTGAAAAAGATCCAGTGCTTGCAGAAAAGATCTGGTTTGAAAAAATTGCACCGTTTATTAAGAATAGAGGCAACGTTATTTTTTCAGATGTTGGCTTCAGAGGTACCATGCAGTTTTGGGCAGCAGTAATGTATGAAAGACAAAATCCTGGTCGCGAGGCATTTGTCGACTTAGCATACACCATTGAAGGAAATTCAGGCACTGCATTGAGAGGTTATGTGCGCAGTGCAGCTGATAATTCAGATTGGCAAGGACTTACTAAGGGCCAACGACAGAAAAAAGAGGCAGAGTTCTTTTTAAGAAATAATGCAGAAAATGTTCCAAGATTGCTTGTGAAAAATGGAGTGAAAAGAGTCATGCGTAATTCAGAATCTGCAGACCTTGTTAAACTCTCTCTTGCAATACTACGCCACTGGTATGCAAGTCATCCTGCTGCAGAACAATGTGCTGCATAAACTATTTGGCAAATTAGTATTAAAGATCAGTCCTGCAAAAGAAAAACCAATCACGCAAAAAAACTCAGAATCATTTTTCTGCTATTTCTGCCACGACTTTTTTTATTCCGTGCTGAAATTCAAAGTAATAATGAGAATGAGTTTCATAAAAAGAAAACTTCGAAGGATCTCCAACAATGTTCACAACGCAAACCATTTCGCCAGGAGGCTTAATTGAACTTGAACGCCATTGTTTTTGTTCAAGAAGTGTAAAAACATCCAGAAGCGCGTAAACGCGCTCACAAAGTGGAAAAAGTGATGACTTAAATAGAACCTTTTGAGTTTCTTGCACGCGCGGCACTATACGCAAGTTAGCTCCTGGTTGTTCATTATCTTCAAAAAAGTAATCAGAACTACTCCCTGTGGTATCGGATGTTTGAAAACCAGGCGAATCCCTAATACAACAATCCAAGTATCCTGACACTATGCCAGCATAATACGAAGCAGGAACTAAATCTGGAATTCCAAGAGAGCCTACTTTGAAAGGATCCTTTTGGCTAAGAGGAAGTATAGAATAAGAAAAATCTACATTAAAGTTTGACTGGAGTAAATCTTTGAACTCAATTCTTCTTTTTTCAGGAGTTATGATTGCTTGAGCAATCTGCTCTAAAACTTCGTATGAACAAGTTGGTGCATGAAGTATTTCAGCATATGATTTATCTGTTGAAAAAAGATTGCGTGCTCTTTTTGAAGTAATACTGCGAACAATTCGCGATTTCTGAGCGCCTCGTGAAATAACATAGCTCTGATCTTCTGATTCTTCAACAATCAATGAATCAAGGCTTACAAAGGTAGGTCTTGCAACAAATTTTGAAGGCCTAACAAGCAACGCCTTGTTTTTTTGATAAAAATCCTCAACTGAGCCAGGTTTCCACCACCCTCTTTGTTCCATGTTGAGAATAGCCTTAGGATCATGAAAAGGAATTACTCCAGGATTAAGACAGTAACCATCAGACTCATGACCCCTGATTTGCATGAGTTTTGTTCCTTTAAATTCCTTTCCAAGTCTTTTCAAAGCATTACGCACTGCAATATCCTGAAGGTGTGTTGCAGAACCTTCCTGCTTAGAATAATCCAAACCTGAATCTATGTTTGATGGAGAATAATCATAAACCTCTTTCGCGTTGCGAACAAGCCAATCAGCGATTTTTGGATGTGATTGAAGATGCTGAAAATATGCCTCGCCATAAAGTTCTGCAGCAGCTTGCCGGTCTATTACTTGACTGCCAAGAAGATGTGCAGCCTTCCAGTTTGATGGTCCATACTTTTCATCAAGTGCTCTGTAAATACCATCTTTTTTAAATCCTGCATAAGATAACTTATTGAGTACTACTACCCAATCAGAAGGCAATCCTTTGTCTACACTCATATATGCAATACTATGTAGCGATTTATAAAGATCCCTTTCTTGCGGGCTCTGGTGAAAATCTTGCCTTTGAGCTCAACGTCACTTTGTTCCGAGCTTTCGGGACAGCCTCAAGCGACGCTGATGTCGGCTTCGCGTTCTGATTCAGCAAACAACATGCCTCACCTGCTTTCAGCCATCATCACTGTTTACAGTTCTGAGATTACAAGTCGTGAGCGACTCATAATTAACGACGGCATCCACTTCAAAAACCAACACGCTCATCCCATAAGACATACTCACTACGGTTCGTAGGTTTCGCGCTACGCTCAACCATACTCACTACGGTTCGTAGGTTTCGCGCTACGCTCAACCATACTCACTACGGTTCGTAGGTTTCGCGCTACGCTCAAC
>JAHFOI010000028.1 GCA_023266895.1 Candidatus Woesearchaeota archaeon | reverse complement strand
TTAATTGAAGTTTTCAAGTCTTGAATATCATAACCTACCAAACGCTTCTCAGTAGGATCAGCAATCCTTTTTGCAAGAACCTCCAATTGCACTACAGTACGAGATGCAGTGCTCAAATCACCAGACTCAAGACTTTGCTTTGCAACATCAATCAAGCCATGCACTTCAGGATATGACTCACCATCAATTTTTGCAGGAAACTCTTTTTCATACTTATGCTCAAGATATTGCTGCGCAAGCGCATCCTTGTGCGAGTTTAATACATGCTCTCTTGCAGATAAACGCAATTGGTTGCGTGCTAAACGCTGTTCGCGCAATTCAACACCACGTTTTTGCGTCAACACCTCAGCTGCCTGAGCCACATCAAGCCCAACACGCAATGCTTTTTTCTCAGCACGCGCAATAGAGCTCAGCAAAACACGATATTTTTTGTCAAGCTTTGCAACATCAACACGAAGCTCTTTTGCTTCACGAGCACGCGCGACTAACCCCGCAGCTTTTTCTTTTTCTCTTTTAGCCTGCTCAAAAAGCTTCTTGGCAAGAGCCTCTTGCGCAATCGCATTCTTCTCTCGCTCAACAAGCGCATGAGTTGCTCTTGCATAATCTGCTTTTTCTTGTTCCAATTCATGAACTTTTTGCACAATAGCTTTTTGGTCACGCTCGAGACGTTGTTGATCTTTTTCAAGCTCCTTCACCAAAACAACAACTTCTTCCTCACGTTCTGCAAGAGAATGAACATCACTCACCAACAAATTTCTCGCATCTTTTTTCTCAGCATTCACTTCAGCTTTAATCTCAGACAGTTCTGCAATAAGCACACGCCACTCCTGTTGCATATGACCAAGCTCTTGCTTTTTGAACTGAGTATCTTCTGCAATATCCTGACGTTGCTTTTGCAGTGCCTCTTTTGCTTCAGCAATAGACTTTTGCATACCAAGCCAAGATTGCTGTCGTCTTGCAAGATCAAGCTCTTTTTCGTTTAATTCTTTAGCATGTTCACGAACTTCAGCTTGCGTCTTTGCAAGAGCAGTACGTAGCCGCTTAATCTCTGTTTCTTCCTCTCGAGCCTCAATAATTCTACGCTCATTTTTTTCAAACAAAGAACGCGCTTCACTTGATAGCTTTTGTTTTTGTACAAGTTCCTGAGAAACACGTGCGCTAATAGCTTCCAAACCAGAAAGTTCCCGGGCTTGTTGTGCTAATGCTTTCTCACGCTGCGCTAATGAAATTGACTGCTCTCTCACGGCACGCTCAGTACTTGTTACAACCTTTTCTCGTACGATTAATTCCTGCTCTTTTTTTCGCACACTTTCTTTTCGTTGCTCTGCACTCGTGAGCTCTTTTTCAGCAGAAGCTATCTTTTTTTGAACTGCACTAAGCAACTCTTTTCCTTCAGTAAGTGCTGTCCGTACTGTTTCATATTCTTTCTGCGCAGAGATTAATTTGGTAGAAACACGTTCAAGCTCATGAGAAGATGTATCAAGCTGAGGGCGAATCTGGTTTAACGCAGTTTGTGTTTTTTGAATTTGTTGAGTCATTAAAGCAAGCTCTTTATGTACGACGCTTTCTTTTTCTTTTAGTTTTTCACACGCAAGACTACGTTGCCTATATTCTTCAGTTGCGGCAGAAGACTGTTTTTGCACTGACTCTGCACGCATAAGCATTGCAGACTCTTGCTCAACATCTTTCATGAGCACGGTTTTTGCGTCACGCAATGCAGCAACTTCAGCCACAAGAGTTTTTTCCATATTCTGCAAATCACGCATGCGTTTTTCAACACGTTCATGTTCATTTTCCAGACCTAACACCTTCTGAGAAACAAACTCTAACTTTTTACGCTCATCAGCATTTTTGGAGAGCAATGTAGTACGTTCTTGATTTGCAACACGCACTTGTTCAACAATCTGTTCACACACATTTTTTTGCAGGTTATGTTCTTGTGCTTGTTTTGTAATTGCCTTTAGGAGCGCTTCTTGCTCAAGATGTAATGCTGCAACATGACGCACACGTGTTTCTTCAGATTTGCGTAGTTCAGGCATACGCTTTTCTAATTCAGCATACTTTCTTTCAAGAATGTCTACATTTTCTGAAATAACTTTACATTTTTTTTCTTGCACAGTTTTTGTGGCATGCAATGCATCTTGTTCCTGTTTTACCTGCATGACTTCTTGACACATTCTTGAACGCTCAGTTTCTAGATGTTTAAGTTCGATTATATCATTCGCAACTGTTTTTGTTACCTGTGCATGTTCCTCATGCAATGATGATATTTGTTTTTCATATTTTTCCTGAGCCACTTGAAGCAAAGACATACGCTTTTCTACTTCAGTTTGTTCACGTTCAAGTATGAGGATCTCTTTTGTCATAGATTTAAGTTTTTTCTCATGGGATTGCGTTGCAGAACTTAATGAATTCTGCTCTTGTTGCAGCTTGATACACTCTCTACGTACTGCATCGCGCTCTTTTTTTGCACGCGCAACATTTTCAATAAGAACCTGCACTTGGTTCAAAAGCTCTTTTTTTTGCGCAGCAAGACTCAAAACATCCTTGGCTGCACCTTTTGATTTGATGCTAATTTCTTCCTCTTGATTTTTTAATAAAACTGCTTTTTGCTCAAGGGTGTGCTGCACTGTTTTCTCAGACTCTTGCAAGCGCGCAAATTCCTGTTCTTTTTTCTTAAGCGCAAGCTCTTTTGTAACAAGAATTTTCTCTTTTTCAGAAAGACTTTGTTCTATATGAGATAACTGTGGAACACGTTCTTGAAACTGTTTTTCATTCATCCGAAACTGTTCAAGCTGCACTTTGATGTCATTTGTGACACCATCAAGCATTTTTTTCTTTTCTACAAGAATTTTGGAAAGCTCCTGCTCTTCTTTACGAAGCTTTTGCAGCGCAGACTCATACTTTTTTAACGGTGCAGGAACTTCATTAAATAAACCCATACTCCACCTTCTTTTTAACCATTGCACGAAGTCTTATTTAAATAGTTTTCGTAAATAGTTTTCTTCTGGAAGACTGCACGAAAATGCTTTTGCAATCATAAAGCTTTTAAACCAAGACAAAACCCGAATGTCTATGACCTCACCTGTATGTAGTTCTTGTAAACGAAGTATAACTAATGTTCAGGGAAGTGTACGTTTTGCGTGCCCATCCTGTGGTTCGTATGAACTTGTGCGATGCAGTGCGTGCAGAACCATTGCTGCAAAATACAAATGCCCTGGCTGTGGGTTTGAAGGCCCTCATTAAGCATGGCAACCATTGTTGTTACGCTTCGTATCATGCCAAAAGACCCAACTATATCCCTAGATGAAATTCGCGATCAAGCAACCAAAGAAGTAACACTCTTTGGCGGTAATGTGGGAAAATGCGTTTATGAACCAGTTGCATTTGGATTAAAAGCAGTTAAACTATTTTTTCTGATGCCTGAAGAGCTCGGAGGAACAGAAAAACTAGAAAATGCTATTGCCACTAACGTATTTGGAGTAGAATCAGTACATACAGAAGATGTTAGAAGAACAATAGGCTAATCCTCCATGAAAACCGCCACGAAAAACGTACATCAGTGGACAATCATTCTAGGGATAGTAATAATACTTGCCTTGCCACTTTTTCAAACACAACATTCTGTCAGAGGAGTAATCAAAGGAGATATTGCAGAAATACGCTACACAATCACATTAGAAAATGGAAGTGTATATGCAACCACAAACTCTGAACTTGCAGCACAATACCATCTGCCGGTATTTATCCATGACAGCCTTAGATATGTTGTGGCACAGAACAACCCCTATCCTCTTGATGAAGTTATTCAAGGAATGCTTCCTGGACAGAAAAAAACCAAAACCTATGCTCCAACGTATTTACCTTCAACACAAACACTGCCACGAACAAAACAAATAAACAGAATCCTTTCAGTACCCCAAATTACAACACTGCCTCTCGCGCAGTTTAGTGAACTCTTTGGAAGTGCATCAATCAGTGATCAAGTCCAAAATCAAGATTACTTTCCTTGGGTGTATATTGTTCTTAACATAAGCGATACTAATGTGCACATTCAATCACTTGCCACGCCAAATCAAGTGTATAATCTCCCAGGGCAACCATGGCCAGCATACCTCACTGACATAAGTGGAAAAACCATGTATTTCAGACAAGATGCAGAAATCGGACAACATCTCACAACCTATCTTGGAGACACAGAAGTTACAAATGTTTCAGAGAAAAAAATTACGGTCAAAAGAAATTCAGAGCCAGGAATGTTTATTGAAACAGAAAAAGGAAATTATGTTGTTGTTGATGTCACTGAAAAAGAAATCCTCATCAGACCAGCACGCACATTGCTTGAAGAAACAAACTTCACCATAGTTGTGGAACTGCTTAACTTTCAAAAAACAGGGAACAAAAAAACCACATAAATCAGCGCGTTCTCCCAAATTTTTTTCTCACAGTTTTTTGAGCATTGCAACAAATTCTTTTCTTGGCATGGTAGTTCGCATGCCAGTAGGCGCAAAATGTGTTACACAAATATCATGTTTTGCAAGCTTCACTTTTTCCATAATCACACTAAACTGTGGCACTGACCTGTGCAAACGTTTGCACTCAGCATGCACATCAATAAAACCAATTGCGTCAATAATTGCTTCTTCACACAATTTCTGAAGTAAATTCTGCTCAGCACGAGTTTGCGCAATACCTGCCATTTTTTTCACAAGAGAAGCATCCCATAATTGTCCACACCATACTGGTCCCGCACCACGCCATACGCCATGCTTGCGCAATACCTCATCAACAAGACTTTTTGACTTCTCACACTGAAGATACACCCTATAATAATGTTCGTTTGCATAACAACATACTGGCACAAGCGCTTTTTCATACTGACTTGCCACGAGTTGAATCTTCCGCAGCAAAATTCTTATACCAGTTTCATGTTTGCACTCATCAAGAAGAGGGACTGCGTCATACTTACGGCGACATGCAGTAGGATAGGTTCCTGCAAGAGGCGCAGTGTCAGTTGCAGTCACGGCAAGCATTCCTCCTCGCGCCAGACGTTTACATGCTGCATCCAAAAAAGGATTAGGTGAACCAAAAGGATCAATATCAACATAATCAAAACCAGATTGTTGCAGCATGAATAATGAGGCATCAGTATTTCCGAGAACTACTTTTTTTTGCGAGCCTTTTGAAATAGAATTCAAAGCACATGACTGCTTCCACAACTTAAAAAATAAATGATTTGCATCATTCACAAACAGCTTTTTGAGGTATTGCGCAGGCAGTTCTTTAAGCATGCGCAAGGCACGAATACCTGAACCTGCAAGCGGGTCCGCAAGAAACAACTTTTTACACGCACGCGCACGAATAAGACTCAGGGTGATACTGCGATTCAATTCCATCATAGGATTGTAAAACACAGGAAGCTCACGTGATACAATTTTAGCACAAGGAACACGAACACGAACCTTGCCTTCAGTAATGATTTCCCAGTTCATGCTAGCATGAGCCAATACTTGCTTAAATGGTTTTGGGAAAAAATCCTGTTCAAGACCAGCTGAGCAAAGTCATTTTTCAGTATCCTCAAAAAACTTTTTCATACGCGTAACATACTCAGTTGTAACCACTGCATCCCATTCTTTAGGAATTGCATTCAAGTACTGAGGCCATGCATAACGCTCATCAAGAAACACAATAACACCTCTATCATGCTCAGTACGAATACACCTGCCTGCGTTTTGCATGCACTTAGAAATTGCGGGAAGCACATATCCATAATCCCAGCCCTTACCATATTTTTTGTCATAATATGCAATAAGCTCCTGAGTTTCTAGTGTTGGCCTATCAAGAGGAAGACCAACAATAATAACTGCTTTTAACACACCTGGAAGGTCAACACCCTCACCAAAACTGCCCGCAGCAACACCCAAAAGAACTGCTTCTTTATAG
Organism: Candidatus Woesearchaeota archaeon; assembly: GCA_023266895.1. GTDB lineage: Archaea > Nanobdellota > Nanobdellia > Woesearchaeales > ARS49 > JAHFOI01. The sequence goes on along the minus strand of JAHFOI010000028.1, from coordinate 9,392 downwards.
CGCACAAATCGCTCCAAAAAATCCTGCTTTTGCTCTTTTGTCATGCCCGGTTGCTCAGAAAACACAGTTTTGTGACTTGCTGATGACAATGTTGTACTCACTGCATCGCGCAAAGCATAACTTGGGAAAAAAATTGCAACATGACCAGGAATGCTCTTCAACATGTTTGCGCACATTGTTGCAATAGTTTTGAATTGTTCAGGACTGCGTTGACTATACTTTGTTGTTGTCTGAGGAACCACCAAAACAAGACGGTTTTTTGCGGAAAAAGGTGAAGGAAAACTCCGCTCAACAGTATTCTGAGGAAATCCCAAAACTTCTTTGTACATACTTGTTGGCGTAAGCGTACCTGACATAAGAATTGTGCAATATGTTTGACTAATCAATTCTTGAGTTAATTGCGCAGGATCAAGGCAACGATAAATTATTGATGCGCGACTTTCTTTTTTCATAATATATCGCACAAAACCATCATCAGAACCATCCCAGCTTTCAAGAAAACTTGCAATACTGCCCAGCGCACTTTGCTTTTCCTCTTCACGAATAAGATCTGCATGCTCATTAAGCTGTTGCGCAAGAATTTCAACAGGAATATCAGGAAGTGCAGAAAGCAATTGCGCTTTTGAAATTTTTCGTTCATCATTAAAATTAAGTGGTGCAGAAATTTCGTCAACAGCACGCTGCAATGCATTAAGCAAAGGCATCAGCTTTTCAAACTGGTGCTGTTTTGCTTCTTTTATTGCTCTAGCAATGGTAATCTGAGAAATAGTGTTGGTTAGCAATTCTCTTGCTCGCGCTGGAAGATTATGGCCTTCATCAATAACAAGAATTGTCTTGCCAAGCTTTTTTCCTGTTTTCTCAAGAAAATTCTCACGAATTGCAGGATTCAATAAATAATAATAATCCGTAACCGTAACTTTTGATTCAGCAGCAAGAAGCAGACTTATTTCATACGGACACAATTCTGCAGCACTTGCTTCTTGGAGTACGTACTCTGTTGTGTTAGGCGCGGTATTTTTGAGAGAGTGAAAAAGCTTAGGTGTTTGAGGATTTGTTTTTAACTTAAAATTCTCATAAAACGTACACTGCTTTGCAGTACGCAATGCCTTGCAATACGCATGAAAATCAGCAGAACGCAAGGTGTGCGTGTTAGGCTGAGCGCACAGTCCTTGTTTGCCAATAATGCTCGTGCTCAAAAATGTTGCAGCATGATGATCTTTAATTAAACGCAAGGTATCAAGCACTATCTTGTGCTGGGTGTGACGAGACGTGAGAAAAATAATTTCAACATCTTTGCTTAACGCAAGCTGCAAGCAAGGCGCGAGCACAGCTGCAGTCTTGCCTAACCCTGTTGGTGCATGAACCACGAGATGCTGACGATTTGCAAGACAATGCTGCACTGTAAAAACCAATGCCTCCTGAATTGGGCGCACAGTTGCATGAGGAAACAATGCAAGATGTTCAGGATGTTTTTTTTCAGACATTATAATTGGAGAACATGCGCGTCTTTTATGTCTTGCGTTCCGACGCTAATTTACGTGTGAATACCATTGCTGCGAAAGCTTTAAATATGTGCCATGAGATATGCATTCCAATAGATATAAACAGGATAAGAATTCCTGACATACCATTTTGGGGGAAATAAATTGGCAACAAAAAACAAAGCAATATTCAATGTTTTCTTTAGAGAAAAACCAGCCATGCTTCTTGTTGAGCTCAAAAATGCAAAAGGAGAAGTGTATGCATCAAGCCTTGCTAAAATCATAGATTGCACGTACTCACATGTTGTCAAAATACTCCAGCAAATGCAAAAAGAAGACCTCATACACTTTGACAAACAAGGAAGACTAAAACTTCTAACACTCACCAAAAAAGGAGAAGAAGTTGCGACAAAAATAGATGATATACGAAATGTGTTGTGATTCCAAATTCATACTTTCTGGTTTTGCGGTGATTTAACTGAATTTGGAATTTCAGAACTGGCGACTGTGTTGCATAGGTACGAACTTCTAGATCAATCTTTTTAGGCAGTGATGTTGCTTTCAATTTTCTTTCGCAATAATTCTGATTCAACTTACGTTGTACTAATCAGTCTTAATCTGCACAAGTTCAGGCTGGTACTTCCAGTTCTTGGCAATCTTGCCATTGCGCTTGTAATATTTAGCCAAACGATTAATCTTAGAATTGGTGAGTTGAAAGCCACGCAATGCAGTCATGTCATGCTTGTTTAGTTCTAAATGCTTTTTAATGCTTAAACCACGACGCATAAGCGCAAGCAAGTCATCAGGAATCTCATGCGCAAGCTTTTTCTCAACAAGCACAGCAACAACAGGCTTACCCAACACAACTCTTGTGCTAGGCACACCATAACTGTCTCTGAGCAAAAGACCAATTTCACTAGCAGACTTACCTTCCTTGGCAAGTTTTGTGATAAGCATTTCAACTTCTTTTGGTTTGTAACGAATCCAAGACGGTTTTGAAGGACTAAGAGGTCGCTTTGAGCCAGAACTGCCTTTTTTTCGTGAATGCATTTTTGCCATAGTAATCTCCTTGCAGTGTTTACTGCCCTTTTTTGTATAGGAATCGCCAGAACAAGATGTGTACTGGCCTGCAGAAGCCGAAACCGCTGCATCCTACATTATGCAACAAACAACCCTCTTATAAACCTTGCGCACAAGCTTTAAAATAATCTTGCAGCAGATACAGCTATGAACCAAGTTTTATGGCTCTTCATAGTACTGCTTGCAATTCTCACTTCTTGTACTGGAACTCTTGCAGCAGTGCCTGTTGGCGGGGTAATTGCAGAACTTAATCATTCTAATGCAACTCAAAACAATAGCGTCGTACGTAATTTTTCAATCACAAACCTTTCCCTCAACACAACCAACTTTACTGCACCTAAAGATCCTTGCACAAGCATAACTTGCGGAATAAACCAGTCCTGCAGCAATGGAACCTGTTCATGCGTGTCTAACACAAAAAAATGCGGAACAAGCTGTATTGCTCAAGAAGAATGCTGTACTGACAACGATTGTTCTACAGATAAAATCTGCTTTGAAAACGCGTGTTTGGTGAATAATTGCGATTACAATGAAGCCCTTGACAAAAAAACAAAAGCATGTGCGTGCCAATCCGAAACATCATGGTGTGACAGTCAAAAAAAATGCATACCAAAAAATGGTTGTTGTTCAAATTCAGAATGTGGCAGAGACACCAAATGTGCAACTTACAAAATACAGGCAAACATTTGCTATGACAAACCAGAACTCACCTGCAAACGCGCACTAGAAGGACAAGTGATAGTACTCAATAATCAAAGCATATTATTCTCAGACATACGTGCAAATGCATCACTTATTCTCAAAACAGCAACAGAATTCATAAAAACCCAGCCCAAAAAATATGAATCACTTAATGCAGGCAACTTATTTGTCAAAGAAATACTTCCTATAGGTGGTGTTTGCGTAGAAGACGAAGGATAAACTAGTTAATCAAAAGAACTGCGCGCGCCTTTTTGGTGCATTTTAACACATCAGTTGAAGAAAGAACATCACGCGCACGAATAAACGGCTCAACAGCATTTGCAAGCACTAAAAACTCTTTCTTACCACGTTTAGTCAAGTGAATTATGGTATGATCATACGTGAGCAGCTTTTGCTTTTCTAAAGACTCTAAATTCTTGTATAACGCACGCTCTTTCTTGCCCGCAACACCAGAACGCATTACAAGCTCAATAAACGCAGACTTACTCAACACAATCTCTAAAGGTTTGCCAGCAACACGCTTGCATAGCTCACGCTCACACGAACCAAGCACAAATAAAACATACTTCTCAACCTTTGTAAGCTGCACCACCAATGCACTGCGCGCAGAGTAAGTATTTAAGATTTGCGAGAAAAGAAAAAACTCTTGAGAGACTGATGAATTTGCTGTGCTCAGATTATCATAGCCCTGGGCGGATTCGAAGCCTAGCTCACCTTTTGTGTTCGCAGGCGGTTCGAATCCTAAATTTGTATTTTGTTGTGAATCGCGTTGCTTAGTTGATTAAATAGCCCTGGGCGGATTCGAAGCTTACCTCACACTGTGGTGTTCGGAAGCGGTTCGAATCACGCAAGATTTTAGTTCTGGCAAATCACTTTGTTCTTGTAATTTTATAGCCCTGGGCGGATTCGAACCGCCGTTACAAGGGCCAGAGCCTCGTGTCCTTGGCCACTAGACTACAGGGCTGTATTGCCTACAAACGATTTCTGCCCTTTAAAAATGCTGCTCTTAAACCAACGAAGAAAGTATTACCCACCGGGTTAATGCAAGCACAATCCCTCCAATAATCCATCCTGCAATAATATCAGACCAGTAATGACGCTTGCCATACACCCGTGAAAAACCAGTAAGGAGTACAAACAAGCCTAATATGATTCCTGCACTCCACGAAAAAGAAAAGAGCTGCCATACCACACTTGCAAGAACAGTGCTTCTCGCAGCATGCATAGAAGGAAAACTACTTGCATCAATCTTAGTAAGAAAACCAGAAAACTTCTGACTGTCAGGACGTTTTTTGAAGTAAAACAAACGAATAATCGAAACAATAACATACAGCAGTATTAGTGCAAATACTAGTTCTGTAGCAACTTCAAATGCAGAACTTGGAGGAAGAATATTTTCTGTATTTCCTACAAAAAGGGCAAGAAGAGTTACTAGCACATACGCCGCAAGACTCCCCAAAAAACCAGCATCCTGAATGACTTCTCTGAGAGGCATAGAGAGACAATTGCTTGGCTCAGATTTATAATAGTTCTCTTTTTGAATTGAATTGTGTTATCCCGAAACTATTTCCCTACGGTGGGTTTCTTGAGTGCATGAAACTTACCCGAGGGAAACTATTGGAAAAACTACGAGTAAAAAACGAAGGCGCAACAACATATTCCTCAGATAAAAATTCCTGAATTGTAAGCCAGCGATATTCAGAAATTTCTTCAGGATCAGGATTGTTACATAAATCAATTATTCCAGAACTTTTACACAAAAACGTAACACACACAACCTGATCTTTTGGTTCAAGCAAACGAAAAAACTACCATGCACCAATGCAATAATCAATTTTTATGTTCAGATTCACTTCTTCTTTAACTTCACGATGAAGAGCCTGCAGTGGAGACTCCTCATACTGCATTCGCCCGCCAGGCAAATCCCAATACACAAAACCACGAATATTGTGTTTAATAAAAAGAAATTTATTTTTTGTTATTCATAATAAGTGCTTTAACAGCACATTGGATAGATGGCATGAGCGGGAAAATAGCCCCGGGCGGATTCGAAGCCTAGCTCACCTTTTGTGTTCGCAGGCGGTTCGAATCTTGCGTTGGCACTGTGCGTGATTCGCTGCGCTCAGACTTTTATAGCCCCGGGCGGATTCGAACAATACTCAACTGTGGTTTCGTGAGTTCGAATCCTTAGTGGTGTCTTGCGTTAAAAATCGCTTTGCTCACTTGCATACATAGCCCCGGGCGGATTCGAACCGCCGTCACAGGCTTTCTCTGATTGTTATCAATCACCAAAGGCCCATATCCTTGACCGCTAGACGACGGGGCTATAACTACTTAGAGCAATTCTGAACTTTATAAAGCTGACTCGCAGCAAGTGTTAAAAAGACCTTATTCATGCACACTTCATGCGCGCTTTGATTTTTACAATGTGTCTTTTGCTGGTTTTTACTGCGTGCGCTCCACAAACCTACAGCACACGACCAACAGAAACACCAGTCATCACAAATCAAGTCACTTCCGGAGCACAAACATCAAATGCCTTGGCTCAAACCCAATCATCAGAATCAAAAACAGTACAAACACCTGCAGCAACACTGCCGGGCAACTGCACTGATACTGATGAAGGCAATGTGCCAACCAAAAAAGGAACAGTCACTGTTGCCATAGAAAATAATAGAACAAGCACTGATGATTCTTGCTTGACCAAAGAAATACTTCTTGAGCGTTATTGCCAGCTTGGACAAATGCTCACTGAAAAAGTCGTGTGCCCAAAAGGTTGTGTTGCAGATACTTGCTAGAATTTATGGTGAAGCAGACTACTTTTCCGCAGTCCACTTTTTTATCCATTCTTCCTCAACAAAATGCAGTTTTCCAGGAACAATGATGCAGTGCGGTGGTTTGCCCAGATCAATTTTCGCAATTTCTCGAAGAGTTCCTGCACGAATCATTTCATCAGGCGCGCCAAGACGCGCACAACCTATAATTACTGCAGAATCTTTTATTAGCCCCTTACCCTGCTTGATTTCCATACGCTGAAGCTCACGCACTCCTTCAGTTACTGTCATAAATTTTTGTTCATCAGGACGCAAGTCAAGCAAAAACAAAGTGTGCGCGCCAATAGACAAATTTTCTTTAAGCACAATATACGGAGTTTCAGGCTGATAATCACCTTGAGAAAAAGGAATTGAGCCAGTTTTGCCAAACTTGTATAGCTGTAATCCAGTTCGTGCAACAGCAGTAAGCACTGATGCGTTTTGAAGTATTTCAGTTGAAATACCATCTGCATGTGCTCTTGCTAATAAATCAACATGGGTTGTTGCACACAAAGGATCGCCATAGATCAGCAACACAACGCTTTTTCTTCTGCACTCAGCAAGCAACCTTTCAGCAGTTTGCTCAACTAATTGACGATCAGCACGAAGTAGTTTTTTACCAAAAAACTTTTCTAAATCCTCAACAGGCGTGCCAAACACTGAAGTGTAAGTCTCAAGATAAACAACATCCGCAGCCTTAACACGTTCCAGACCTTTGATAGAAATATCCGTCACATCCCACAATCCAAGACCAATAATTGAAAGCATGAGAATGATAATGTTGACAAGCATAAAAAGTTTGTGTGACATTTAGACGCACATCACTCTTCTTTTAAATCAGAATCTCTTTCTTCTTCATCTTTTTTTAGATTCATTTTTCTCATAGCTTTTGCCACTTCTACTACTGAGCCTTCAATAAGTTCTTCAATGCGCAATGAATCAGTTCTTTTTTTCTTTTCTTCTTCAATATCTCCTAAAAAATGTATTGCTAAAAAGTCATTGGCGGCAGCAATAAACTGCGCGGCATAGGATCTTAAATAACCAGCTTTTTGTCTTTTTCCTTTACCTGTTAGTTGTGGCGTGCCTAAAATATCTCTCAGTTCAGAATACCGCATTGCCTGACTGAACTCTTCATCAGGCCATTTTGCAAGTCTGGTGATTTCTTCAATTGACAAAAACTCTTGCTCTTCTTTTTCAGGCAAGCTCTGACTACAAAATTGGGCTTTAAATTTTTTTTCTAATGCAGGAGTTAAATCTGCTTCGTCCTTAACAAGCCATCTTTGTTGACTATTTAGTTTAAGAAAACAAGCTATTTCAGGAATATTTGTAAGCGTTTGCAAATAGGTCCGAATAGTTAGTGGAGAGACTGTAATATCAAGACTTTCTGCTACCTCAAGACCGAAGCTAATGAAACCTTTATAACTTCTTTTCTGAGTTTCTTCTTTTAGTGTAGCACTAAGTGCTTCGGTTAATTTTATCAATTCAGCATCAACACTGTCATTGAGAACATACCATTTTTCAGCACTTGCTTCGCCTTCAATAGTACACCCTTCCTTAACAATAGGATTTTGCTGGAGCGCAAGTAGCATTGCTCGTGCGTACCCTGCAGACTTGTGCACAGAATATCCGTTTTTTCTTAAAATATTTGCAACATAATCCTCTAAGAGTGTTTTAGAAGGGATTACTACTGGATTTTCTTTCGTGGGTTTTGAAGATAAATCTTTATTGAGTATGTCTTCAATACAGGCTAATACTGCTTGAGGATCACTAACAGGGCTTACCCAGCGTTTGGTTCCTTTGGGCACTATTCCTTGAAGCGCAGGGTCATCTTTTATTTTTCTTTGATATCTCGGAAGAAGACTTGTTGCAATTCTTTCAGCATATCCTTTATCTGTTAAGTATTTTTTTAATATGTCAACAAAAGATTGTCCTTCACTCATAGACACTTATTTCTTTGCGGTCTTTAAAAAGCCTACACAAAAAAAGTAGAATTGAAATAAAAATCAAAAAAAAGAGGTGACGCTTGTTGCCAAGCGCCACCCCGTTGTTTTGCCTTCCATCATCTATTGGGGGTGGTGTGAAGGAAGGCAAAGAATTCCGGCACTTGCCAGCCAAGACCCAAGGGGGATGAATGTAATCAAGCACCCGGAGCTCATTGCTCTTTACCTAGTGAATAAGCTCAATACCGAGCTCATCATTTACTACTTTTGCTTTTTGCGCAGCAACACTCGGGGTTGATTTGCCAAAAATCCAGGGGCTTTTTACACCAGTAATGATGCTCATCACTAATATTTTACCCTTCATATCATCACTGACACGAGCTCCCCAGATCACGTTGGCATCTTCATCAAGACTTTCAGTCACGAGTTCACCAACACGGTTAATTTCATCCAGAGTCATGTCAGGACCGCCAGTGATGTGAATCAACGCACCAGTTGCGCCAGCATAATTAATGTCCAGTAAAGGATTTTCTAATGCACCACGCACTGCTTCATCAACACGATTTGTTGTATCAGAAGAACCAACACCAATTGCTGCAACACCGCCATTAGTCATGATTGCTTTCACGTCAGCAAAGTCTAAGTTCACTAGTGAAGGTACTGCAATTGTTTCAACAATACCCTTAATCATGGTTGAGACAAGTTCGTTAGCTACTGCAAAGGCTTGCTGAATAGGCAAGTTGCCTGCGATCTGTACAAGTCTGTTGTTGTCAATCACAATTGCAGTATCTGAGCTTTTGCGTAATTGTTCAAGACCAAATTCTGCTTTTTCAATACGTGCTCGCTCAATATTGAAAGGCATTGTTACCACGCCAATGACAATGGCTCCAGAATCTTTTGCAAGTTTGGCAATAACTGGTGCACTACCTGTGCCTGTGCCACCACCCATTCCTGCGCATACAAAGACCATGTCAGATGATTTCAAATAGTTTTTTAGTTCAGTAAGTGATTCTTGGGCAGCTTCAGCACCTTTTTGCGGAAACCCACCACAACCAAGGCCTCGGGTGACTTCTTTGCCAATAATAAACTTTTTATCAGCCTCAGAAATTTTCAAGTGCTGTTGGTCAGTATTGCATGCCAAAATTTCAGCACCCTTAATGCCACGCTTAAACAACCATGTCACAATGTTGTTACCTGCGCCACCAGTACCGATTACCTTAATATTACATTGTCCTACTTCCAGTTCGGAGTAAGATGCTTCTTTTGCTTGTTCTGCAAACATTTCCATTGTTCATCCCCCTTTTTCCCCAAAGGTTTTTTTGTTTTTTTGTATGGTCTTGAACATATATTCTCCGCCACGGAAAACTATTTATGCT
>JAHFOI010000027.1 GCA_023266895.1 Candidatus Woesearchaeota archaeon | reverse complement strand
AAAACTTACTAAACTTGACAACCAAACACTTTTGTCCCCACATTCGCAAAACCTTTATAAGCCCGAACTGGAAGTTTTGACTCAATTGGGGCTGTAGTCTAGCTTGGTAGGATTCACCCTTGGGGTTGTTCATGATTGCTTTCAAAAGCAGTGATGACACCAGTGTGGGTGCGGCGGGAGTTCAAATCTCCTCAGCCTCATGTGAGGTTATTTTTTTGATTATTTTGCGGTGGAAGAGTTTGAGACACAGATGTTATTTCATATCCTTCTTTGTTTATGCCTATTGCGTATAATACTGTTCGGTCAAGTCGCTGTAAGGTTTTTTTCATGTAGTAAGGATTTCTCCTGGCTGCTTCAAGAAATGGTTTTTTAGCTTCAGGGTATTTTCCGAGACGTATGTATATTGCTGCTTTGTTCAACCATGCTTCAACATATTCAGCACTTACTGAAAGCGTTTTATCAAACCACATGCGCGCTTGTTCATAGAGCAACTCTTTTTTTGGTTTACTCTCAAGAAGTCCCCATTCAAAATAAACCAGCCCTTTGTTGTTGAATGCGTGAACACACTGCGGGTCTATTTCAATTGCGAGATCATATGCTGCAATAGACTCTTCAAAGAAGCTTTTTTCTTTGTTGCCTGCAGACCATTCAAGAGCTGCACGTAAGCTTAAAATTATTCCCAAGTCATTCAAAAAAAGAGGATTTTTCTCTGCTTCAGAATTCTCTAGTGCTTTTTCAAGACCATGCTCTGCATCACCAAGTTGTTCTCGCAATGAATCAGCTATGTTTTTGGCAAGGTTTTTCTGATCAGCAGAATCTTGCATGCGAGCTTTTTCATTTAAGTGCCTATTAAGGTCTCTGTTCACTTTTTGATAAACAATTGTTGCATTAACCGCAAACCAACATGCTTCAGCGCTTGGTGAAGTCCATTCACCTTGGTCAGTCATGTAGAGTTCACTCAATTCATTAATAACCTGTTCTGCTTCAGTGAGCTTATCTATTCTTGCAAGAATTGTTGCATGCCTATATTTTACAGTGATGTCTCCAGGATTATCTTCAGCTTTTTTTCTAATAGCTTTTTCTGCTTCGCCATACTTTGAATGATAAATAAGAAGGTCTTCATCACTGAGTTCGCTCATATGCTTCTTCATTAACGAAAAGCTTTTAAATCTTGCAGAAAAATGAAGAAACCCTTTGGGTTTACAACTCTTCTATTCTTGCTCTTGGATTTTTCAAACAGTACTTTGTAAAAAGCGCAGGCAATTCCTGAGCATTCACAAATAATTCTTTATGAGCTTTTATTCGCATGCAAGGAAAGCCATTATCAAACTCTATACTTCCAAGAGTTAACACTTCGTTAGGTACTCCTTGATGCGCTGCTGTTTGTACAATCCATTCACTACCTTTACCATAAAGCCATGACACGCTTTCTTCTTCAACACGTGTTTCTCCAGGTTTCCAGTCATGCCTTGCACACCACATCCGCGTACGTTCCACAAGCGTGGCAATGCAATCTCTCCTGTAAAGAATTTTAGATTGTTCTGATGAGTACGGCATACATTCACCAATAATTATTCCTCCTTGCGCAGGACAAAAATCTGCAGTGTCATTATTCAACCAGTACTTGCCAATACGGTCAAGCCAAACAACACATTCAGGATTATGAATTACTTTATTATTCGGAGGGAGCTCAAAAACTTTTCCTCCAACAACCAACGCATCAAGTTCGTGTTTCTGAATTCTTGTGCCTGAAATACTGAAAAAATCTTTTGAGTCTTTCACCACAAAAGGCACTTTGCCAGCACTTCGTGTTGTAGGTGTTCTTCTAAAAATGTGTGTGATGATATATTGATCTTCCATTTATTTTCAGGCTTGCGAGAGCTTTAAAAACATTTGTCTTAGTTCGGCTCTGTCCCAAGTCTCGGTTTTGACCTCACCAGCTCTGCCGTGCTCGCAGCCTATATACTGCCCGTTTTGCCCTACAGCCTCGGTGTCATCACTTCGTTCTGAACACCTACTCATTAACGTTCGCAGGTGTCATCGGGCAGGCACATCTTACGCCAGAGCCTGCGCGCACCGAAAAGGAGGCAGACTCACTTCGTTCGTAGGTTATAATTTGCTTCGCAAAATTATAACCAGAGCTGGACACTTAGGACAGAGCCTCTTAGTTCAATGCTTCAGTTTCCACACCACCCACCACTCTAGAAATCTCTTCATGAGTGCGGGAATGATTCCTGAAAAGAAAAAGCTGTCTCGCACAAATACTGCATGCCAGTCACCCGTGCTGATAAGCAATCCTTGTGAGTGAGGTGTGTGAGAAGTGAGTTGCGGATTTGAACTATTCATTTGCAAAATGTTTTCAGCAATCACTTCAGCATGCTGCTCTGCTGATTGAGCTGTTTTTTCCTCAGGAACATCTGTTATGTCACCGCCAGCAAACACGTGTTCAAGCCCTTTGACACGCAAATATTCATCAACCAAAACACAGCCTTTATCATTCACGCACGCACCGCCACGAAGCAAAGTGTCTACTCCTATGCCTGCACACCAGATAACAATATCTGCAGCAATGTTTTTTCCAGACTGCGTAATAACAGTCTTATTCTTGAACTGAGTCACGCGTTCACCAAATACACACATACATCCTTTCTGCTCCAAATATTTTTGAAAATGCTGAGAAACTTGCTCTGAATTTCTTCGAAGCAAGCGCTCCCCAGGCTCAACAAGAACTATGTGTTTGCGTTTTTTTGTGCACAATTCTCCAGCAACCTCAACACCAACCAGTCCACCACCCACCACAACTACTCTTTTTGCGTTTTGTATTGCATCATGAATCTTGAATGCATCTTGCACTGACTTTAGCACAAATACCTGCTCACTCTTTAGAGGACAAGGTGTGTGCGCTCCAGAACAAATCACAGCAAAATCATATGTATAGGTTTTTTTGTTGCTAATTATTTTTCCATCATGCAATTTTTGTGCAGGCTCATGAAGAACTGTTGTGCGTTTGAGCGTAGTGTAAGGAATAGTGATTTTTTCAGCATATTTTTTATCTGTAATAATTTTCATAATGCTTGGAGTATACTCAAACTCTTTTCGTAGCTCAAGCAAAGCAATATTCTTTTCAGGCAACAATTTCTCAAGTTTTTTTGCCACAAGAAAACCACAAAAACCACCGCCGACAATCACTATATCAAAACGTTTCATAAGGTATGCTTTTATGTTTGGTGTTATAAAGATTTTGGAGCTTTAGGTGCTGTCCTACATATTGGTTTTGACCTTGCCAGACTCACTATGGTTTGAAGCCTACAACCTCTTTTTATTGACACACCTCACAAATATCGGTTGATAGGTAACAGTAAACATTTCACCAGTACTGAAAAAACAAAGTCTTTTAAATCACGGATTTACGTATGTAAAAAAGTATTACTCTCAAAAAATACAAACTAAAAAACGCAACAAAAATAGTGAGAAAGAGGTGGAATTCATGAATCTACGAAATCGTTATCTGGCAGTATCAATACGCATTTTGTTCGGCGCACTTTTGGTTTTTAGTGGCATAGGTGGACTTATTTCAGGTCGTTCAACTGAAGGAATTCCACCAGACATGATTACGATCATGCAAAGCTTGTGGAGTTCTGGCTTATTTCACATGATTAAAATAACTGAAGTCATAGCAGGAATTATGCTCGTAGTTGGGTTCTGGCCTGCTCTTGCCGCATTATTTGTCGCACCAATCGCAATAGGCATCATTGTTTTTAATAGTCTGCTCGCCCCAAACTATGTTTTTGCAGGAGTAATTGTTGGCTTGTTTGATGCATATCTTGGGTACGTGTACTGGGAAAAGTACAAACCTTTATTTTCCCGCTAACTTTTTTGAGCACTAGCTTTAAAAACTGATTTATGACTTGTGCATCATGTCATTCACTATCATGCATTCGCAAGGCAACGCGCGTACAGGCATCATAAAAACAAAGCATGGCAACATCAGCACACCTTGTTTTGTGCCCGTGGCAACTCAAGCTGCAGCAAAAGCACTCACAACAGCCCAGCTTAATGAAGTTGGTTCACAAATTCTTATGGTGAATACCTATCACACTTTTTTACGTCCGGGTATGGAAGTAATCAAAAAGTTTGGCGGACTTCATGAGTTTATGGGCTGGAACAAGCCTCTTATGACTGATAGCGGTGGATTTCAGATTTTTAGTTTAGGAAAACAAAATGCTGCAAAAGTTCAAGGCAACACTATTACTTTCAAATCACCTCGTGATGCAACACTGCATGAGTTTACGCCTTCACGAAGTATGCAAATACAAGAAACTCTGGGCGCAGATATTATTTTTGCGCTTGATGAATGCATTGACTTTCACACACCATATGAACAGGTTAAAGAATCAGTTAAGCGTACGCATGACTGGGCCAAAGAATGCCTTGTGAGTCATGAAAGAAACCACCAATTATTGTATGGCATTGTACAAGGGGGCAAATTTCAGGACTTACGAACGCACAGTTCTGAGTTTATCGGCGCGCTGGACTTTCAAGGATTTGGTGTTGGCAGCTTGTTTGGTGAGCCTAAAGAAGAGAGTAAAAACGTTTTGAAGTGGGCAATGAGTGGTTTGCCTCGTGAAAAACCAGTGCACATGCTGGGCATTGGACAAGTGGATGATATTTTTGATGCTGTTGAACAAGGTGCTGATACATTTGATTGCGTGCTTGCCACACGACTTGCACGCATGGGTTACGTGTTTAGTTCTGAATGCACCAAACGATCAAAATGGAGGTATAGGATTACCAATGCAAAATTCAGGCTTGACAGGAAACCGTTTGATAAAAACTGTGCCTGCTGGGCGTGTACAAATCATTCGCGAGCATATTTACACCACTTGTTCAAGGCGGATGAGCTGCTCGCGTACACTTTGGCAAGCTATCATAATGTTGCGTTTTTTCATACTCTTCTGACTCAGATTCGCGAATCTATTGAACAGAACACGTTAGCGCAGTTGAGGAAGAAATGGTTGAGGTAAGTTCTGAAATGAAGGTTGTGCTTGAAGACTTTGAATATGCACTGCCAAGCGAAGCAATTAGCCAACACTTGACCAAGCCTCGTGATCACTGTAAACTCTTCGTTGTGAATCAAGAGCAGGCACATAAAAGGTTTTGTGATCTTGCTGAATACCTACGTAAAGGTGATGTGATTGTCATCAATAATACAAAGGTTAGCCATGCAAAGCTGGTTGGCAAGAAAACTACGGGAGCAGTTGTTGAGGTCTTGCTTACGAAAAAAATCTCAGAACTAACCTGGCAGTGCAGGCTAAAGGGCAGTAATTTGCGTACTGGTGCAGAACTGGTTTTTCCAGCATGCAATGCACGTATTGCTGCACGCAATGATGACATTTTTATTCTTGAATTTGATGTTGCACCAGCCAAAGGCATCTTGCCAACTCCTCCATATATTCAAGCCCACGTTCCCGAGGGTGATTATCAAACAATGTTTGCTCAGCCTGAGGGATCGCTTGCTGCGCCAACTGCTGCTTTGCACTTTACTCCAGAACTTGTTGCAGTGCTTGAAAAAAAAGGTGTTAGGTTTGCACAAGTCACACTTCACATTAGTGCAGGAACATTCATGCCGGTCAAAGACCCGAACAAAACACACACAGAACCAGAATGGTATGAAATACTTCCAGAATCTGCCACTCTCATAAACAATGCAACACGAGTGTTTGCAGTTGGAACCACAAGCGTAAAAGCTTTAGAAACAGCATGGCAACAACACAAAATTGTTCCAGGCAGTGGCTGGTCTGATATTTTTATCAAGCCATGCTATGTTTTCAAAGCACCAGTGCATGCCATGATTACTAACTTTCATCTTCCAAAGTCAAGCTTGCTCATGCTTACGTGTGCATTTGGTGGAAGACAGCGCGTGCTGAGCGCATATGCTAAGGCGTTGCAGTCAGGCTATCATGTAGGAAGTCTTGGCGATGCAATGTTACTCACGCGAGAAGAATAAGACTTTTTTCAACATGAAAAAATTCCGGTCGCGGAAGAACTTTGTACGCAAGAGTCATTATTCACTTTTTGGTGACACTGCTTTTAATGATTGCGAATAAGTGCTCCTAATTTGTTTTTCATAAATGATATTAAAGCTACGTATTCGGTTATTCTTGGGCCGTCGAAAGACGAGCCCGGAGGTTTCCAATGGCAAAAAACAAGTGTGATGAATTGAGTGTTGTTGAGGAAATGCTTGCTGATGGTTCTATTACTGCGGATGAAGCTGCATTTATTACGCACTATGTGCGTAGGTGGTGACTTTTTTAGTGATTATGTTTTTCAATGACTCTGTTTTAGAAAGTTTACGGAAAAATTAGTAGAGTGTTATGTGCAGAGAAAAGCCTGAATGACCTGTGATAAAGAATTTGCTGACGTATCTCGTGTGTTGTTTATCAAAAAATGACGTGCTCTGCTCATAGTTGAGTGAATCATGTGGAAGTTATCGTATGCTGCCACGTTGCAATGTCTTTACGTGAGCATTATCTATAAATAGCAGTGTCATTCAGGCTCCTGTGCGGTCTCTTCACTGATGAAAAATTCAGAATCATCACGAATTATGCAAACTTCTCGTCATGTTTTTTTATGGGTGTTGTATGATTTTGCGAATTCTTTGGTGTCTATTGTTTTCTTTTTGTATTTTGCGCAGTGGATTGTAATTGAGCAAGGTTTTTCAGATTTTGCGTTTAATATAACGTTCACAATTGCAGCATTTCTGTTGTTGTTCACAGTGCCAGTGAGCGGGTATTTGCTTGACAAATGCGTGCGAAGAATAATTGGATTGCGGTACACAACTATGTTCACCGTATTGTTTTATGGTCTTTGTTCATTGAGCGCGATCTCAAACAAGAATGTGCTTGCGCTTGTGTTTTTCACCTTAGGCTTGTATTCATACTTGTTATCATTCACGTTTTACACTCCCTTACTACAAGATATTGCTAACTTAAAACATCGCGGTGTTGTTTCTGGTCTTGGGATCGCAGCAAATTATGTTGGTCAGTTTGTAGGATTACTTATTGCATTGCCTTTTTCAACTAAAAGCCTGAGTATATTTGGCGCAAGTGGTCGTGCAGAAACATTACTTCCTTCAGTAGGCTTATTTTTTCTTTTTTCACTACCTATGCTGTTGTTATTCAAAGAGCCAAGAATGATTCCAACGCGTATAATTTCTCCGCTCAAAGAAATTCTGTGGGAAACCAAACAATTGTTTTCATACTCAAGTGTGACTTTTTTTCTTGCTGCGTATTTTCTTTTTAATGACGCAATTCTCACAGTATCAAATAACTTTCCTCTTTTTCTTGAGCAGGTCTGGCATGTTTCTGATACAACAAAAACATATCTTTTGCTTGCAAGCCTAACAATGTGTGCGATTGGCGGGCCAGTATCTGGTGTTCTTGCAGACAAGTTTGGTCATAAAAAGACCTTGTTGGTCATATTGAGTGGCTGGGTGATTCTCTTGCCGGTCCTCGCCTTGATCACAAATTTTACGTGGTTAGTGATTGCCACAACAATTATGGGCTTGTGGTTTGGTGCAGTCTGGACTGTATCACGTTCTGTCATGGCATATCTTGCACCTCAGGGAAAGCATAACTTGGCTTTTGCGTATTTTGGTCTTGCTGAGCGTGCATCATCTTTTGTTGGACCTCTGGCGTGGGGTGGTGTTATTGCAGGACTGAGTTATTTAGGTTCTGATAAGTATAGAATTGCCGTGCTTGCGATCACAGGTTTTATGATTATTGGAGTGTTCATGCTCGCAAAAGTAAAGAGCGATAGAAGCGTGACAGCGTAGGTGCAGAAGAGTTTCAGTCATTAGAATGCTGTTTTAACCAAACCATCCTTTTTTGGTGGCTTTTTCAAAGTCGTGCAAGAGTTCTTTTTGTTTTTTGCTGAGTTTTTTTGGTATTTCTACATGAACTGTGGCATGCAGGTTTCCTTTGCCATCGTGAATGCCTGGCATGCCTTTGTGTTTGAGGCGAAAGATTGTTTCTGGCTGGGTTGATTCAGGTAGTTCTATGGTTTCTGTACCGTCAAGAGTTGGCACCTCAACTTGGCCTCCAAGGCAGGCGGTTGTGAAGGGTACATTGATGCTTACAAATAAGTCTTGGCCTTCGCGTTTGAACTGCTTATGCTCTTTGACGTGGATTGTGACGTATAAATCGCCGTTTTTCGTGCCTCGCTCTCCTGCTTCGCCTTCATTGCGTACGCGTAAGCGTGTACCATTATCCACTCCTGCAGGAATGCTAATCTCTATTTTTTTGTCTGTTTCAACACGTCCTGTGCCATCACAGTTGTTGCAGGGATTTTCTATGGCTTCTCCTTCGCCTCTGCATGTTGGACAAGTGGTTGTTGTTGCAAAAATACCAAAGGGCGTGCGTTGGCTGCGCTGCACTTGGCCTCGTCCTTTACATTGTGCGCATGTTGTGACGCCTTCTCCACCTTTACCTGTGCATGTTTCGCACGTGTCATATTTTTCAAACTGCACTGTTTTTTTCATACCTTTATAGGCTTCTTCAAGGGTGATGTCTAAGTCGTACAGTAAGTCTCTGCCGCGTTCCGGGCCACCACTGCGTGCCCCGCCAAATCCGCGAAAGAATGAATCAAAAATGTTATCAAAATCAAATCCTCGTGCGTCAAAGCCTTCAAACCCGCCTGGGCCTTCGCTCGTGCCATACTGGTCGTAATGCTTTCGTTTTTCAGAATTGCCAAGCACTGCTGCTGCTTCATTGATTTCCTTGAATTTATCGCTTGCTTCAGGACTTTTGTTTAGGTCGGGATGCCATTTTTTGGCTTGGTTTTTGTATGCACGCTTTACATCTTCTTCGCTTGCATTTTTGTCTACACCAAGTGTTGCATAATAGTCTTTGGGCATGATTCACCTTGGCAGAAAGGGTTTACTCAAACCGTCCCTTAACTTTGTTGTTAGGGTTATTCAGGACATCAATTACTTCGCGTTCATAGGATTGTTTCACTTTGTGCTTCATCGTGAGCCCCATGATGATTCTATGCACAATATATGCTCCAACACCAATCAACGCCACTGTACTAACGTCCATGAATGAATAGTATTGTCTGCGTTTAAATAGTTTGTGATTGATGTTTTTTTTATAGTCAGCAAGTTGAGTGGTGAAAACGTATAAAAAGGTCTTTACGTAAGACCAGTAACATGGGGCTATATCATAATACAGTGCGAGAAGAATTAGAAGATATATTAGGTAAACTCCAAGATTGTTACAGAAAAACTGATTCTGGTTTTGTTCTATTGTTTTCAAGAGGTCAAGATAGTTATTCTATTAATGATGCTGCAAGAGAAACTTCTGAATTGGCTCCAATACAAGGAGGCACTGCGTCTTGTAATTATGAGGCATACCTGCACAATAAGTCAGTAAATACTTTTCAAGTGGGTAACTTACGTATTTCTGCAGCAATGGAGACGATTGAAGTATCTTATGCTAAAATAGGGCGCTCAAAAAAAGTAATACCTTTCAAAATGAATGTTGATGCGAGAAGTAAAGTTACTGAGTATGCCGTGAAAGGAAGAAATAGAACTTGGAGAAGTCTGTTCACAAAAGGCATGATTCTTTCTGAGCTGGAGCTAAAGTTTCAAGAAAAAACTTGAACTCAATCAAGTTAAGAGAGCTTCTGATTCAGGGATGAATTATGGCTATCTTTTCTTCAAAATCACAAATGCGTTTCGTTGAAACAAGTATTGTTCCGGTGTATTGCGTTGTATGTTTGCGCGTGCACAAACTCCCAGACTGAGGCTAAAGTCTTTATCACCAGTCATGCGGTACATGTGTTCTTCAAATGATGTTATTCCTGGTGTAAGGCATGCAAGAACTTGTTGTTGACTATACCTGTTATCTTTTTCAGTATAGGATGCAATTTCAAAGTTAGTTTCAGCCACCAGTTTTCGTATACTGTCTTCTGAATGCACTGGCTGAGCAGGTTTTTCTGGCGGTGTGATTTGAAGTTCTATGCCATGACTTTCTGCTGCGTTTGCGAATGCCTCTTGAGCAATTGCTGAGAGAGTTTGTAAAGGCTGATTTTGGATACAGGTATCAAACAAAAAATGACCTCCTGCATTTAGGCAGTGATAAACTTGTTTGAGTACGCGTAATGGTTTTTCAAAATACGCAAATGACTGTATTGCAACGACAGTATCAACTGATTCTTTAACTGTATCAGTGAGTCGCTCTGCCCACGCTTTTCTGAATTCTGCACGTTTGTCAGTGATTCTGCGTGCTACAGTGAGCAAGGTGTCTGAACCGTCAATACCTATTATGCAAGTAGGATTAAATTTGAGAATGCTTTTTGTTGATGTGCCTGTTCCGCAGCCTAAGTCAACTACTGTTTTTCCTGCGTAATATTCTTGGAAAAGCAAAGGTCCCCATGCTTGGTGTTCATAAATCTCAAAAGAGCCATAAAGGTGAATAAGCATAGCTTCACATCCTTCTGCAAATTCAGGGTCAACAAACAAGCTTTTAGTGTTCATAGTCTTCACAAATTTTCGTATCTTAGCGATTCTTACAGTCTATGAGACTAGTGGTGTTTTTAAAGAAAATGTTGCAATGTTTAGTATTCTTCTACGCTGGCTCATCATCTAGTAGCAGTGCTATGTGCGTTCCAATGCCTTGTTTTACAAGATAGGGGCGGTGTTGTGAAACAACTTTTTTGAATGCATTGAGATATTCTTCTGGTTTTACGTGAGGAAGGCAGGCGCGCAAGTATTCTTGTTCAGCAGAGCTTCTGTGTTTGCACGTGAGTGCTTTGTGAAGACTATATGAGAGAAGCAGGCAAAAACTTCTCAAAACCAAGCATTACAAGACGCAGAGTTTTATGAACTTTTTACCCATGCACTATGCTCGAAATGAATACCTTCACCAGATGTTGAAAAATTAAAAGATCTCACCTGCTGGCCGTATCTTCTTTTTGATTATGCAAATAAACCTCTACGTACTCAAAGTGGCGAAGCATTATCCATACTCGAATTATTTAACCTTAAAGAACCCACCGTAACAAAGAAAAAGAATCTCTTTTCGTTCAAGCATGGCAGGATTTCAAAGAAGCATTCAACAAGTTAATGGGATATAAAGAAGCTTGAACACCACTTGTAAACAGCTCAAGTTCCTCTACACATACTGTTCCTCTACAGTTCTCGTGCGCCAAACAGGCTCTTTCCTGAATCTTGGTTTTGACCTCGCCAGACTCACTTTGGTTCGTGGGTTGCAAGATACTCGCAACCAGCTCTGCCGTGCTCGCAGTCTATAATACTTCCCGTTTTGCCCTACAGCCTCGGTGTCATCACTTCGTTCTGAACACCTACTCATTAACGTTCGCAGGTGTCATCGGGCAGGCACAGCTTACACCAGAACCTGCGCGCACCGAAAGGAGGCAGACTCACTTCGTTCGTAGGTTATAATTTGCTTCGCAAAATTATAACCAGAGCTGGACATTTAGGACAGAGCCCGCCAAACAAAAAAGTTTATAAACAACACCCAAGCCCAGATAGTATGGCACGTATTCGTAAAGGAGTTGCATACCGGTTTCTTGAACGACCGTACACTCGTTTTAGTAAGTACAAAAAGCTGTCATATGTACGTTCACGACCAGTGTGCAGAATAGCACGTTTTGATGGTGGCGACGGAAAAGAATATGATTACGTGTGCAATCTTATTTCAAAAGCAGACTTGCAAATCCGCGATCATGCCATAGAAGCAGCACGACAGACAAGCAACAGACATTTAGAAAAAAGCCTTGGCAAATCAGGATTTTCATTCAAAGTCAGAATTTACCCGCACCATATCCTGAGAGAAAACCCTCTTGCATCAGGAGCTGGTGCAGACCGTATGAGCACAGGCATGGCACACAATTTTGGTAAAAACATTGGTGTTGCTGCACGAGTAAAAACCGGACAGCCATTGTTCACTGTTAAAACCAATAAAGAAAACCTTCCTCTTGCACGACAGGCACTCAAGCGCGCATCTTACAAGCTCGCGTGTCAGTGTACTATTACTGTTGAAGAAAAAGCAAAGATGCGACAGTAAAAAATATTTCTTACGTGCAAACTTTTATTAATTCAAAACTAAAATTCTTAGACGCGATCTGCACTAAATATTAGTATGCTGAGTCCTGAAATTGTGGGGCTTGTTTTTTTCGGTGTGGTGCAACAAGTCTTTCTATATTGGTTCTCACGCCACGCTCAATCAGAAGAGCCTCACGCTGTTCAGCAGACAAGCCATATTGAGGTAAAAAATATTCAGACACAAGTGTATCTTGAGCACCATAGCGCATTGCAAGAGGTTCAGGTCTTTTGAAAGTTGCTTGTGTCACAGTTGTCGGAACACACTCAGCCTGAGAATAATTCGTTGCGGGTTGTGTTGAAAGAATTCCAAATGCAGCCATCATAACTGTAGTTGTGAGAGCTCGTTGTGCAGGACTCATTCCTGAAGCATCATACTCAGTTCTGTTTTCTTTTGAGACAAGTGTATGTGTTGCATCAATTGGTGCTCGTGCTTTTTTCTTAAGAACTTCATTTATTCTGTTTGCTTCAGGTGTTAATCTATCTACTAATTCAGTTCTATATCTCTTCGTCATCTTCACTCCGACGGTCAGAAAAAACTGTCATCCGTCAAGACAGTAGCGAAAGAGAGTGATTTATAAGGCTTTTGGGACCAAAATTTATTAAAAGAACGAACTGTTAAAGAAGAAAAACTACTTGTTGAATTGCTTAAAAAATAGAGGAGTACTTACTAAAATAATTGCCAAAGGGCTCTGTCCTAAGTCTCGCCTTTCAGCTCGCTATACTCACTGGTTCGTAAATTGCAAGTTACTCAACGAATAATGTTAGGCTGTTCAAAATAATTGTGTGCCCAGCAGGAATTAAACCTGCATCTTCCCTGCACCTGGTGATCAGATTTTATAGAGGGATGTGCTTGTCTATTATACCATGGGCACATGACCCGGTGCGCCTGCAACAGCACCACCGGGATCCTGCTGTACCACAGGAATGTTTTTTGTAACAAAGACTGACATTTTTTTCACAGATACTATGCTGCGTGTTCTTTAGTTTTCACAAAATCATACGAAAGCCCTTGCTTGCTTAGCTCACTTGCGCATGATGCAAGCACTGTATCAGTTGCAATAGTTGTCAATCGTTCTGCATCCTGATATGAAGTTTGCAAAATACCTCGCAAGTCTTTAGCAGCAGGACTTGCTCCAGTCGCTTCTTGATACACGTGTGCCATTGCACGCGCAGTCTTTCCAAATGCTCCAACAACCAGTTTTGTGGTCTTATGCAGCTCAGCAACTCGCCCCGCAAGATGACAACCTGCTTTACCGCTCAACAAATAATCATTAATTGATGGCGCAATTTCATTCACGAGCACAATATTATCACTGGTATGCTGTACTGCAAGACGAACATAAATAATTGCAAGACCCATGGTTTTTTCAACATCTGCAGCAATCGCAATCATGCTATCCATACGAGGAATACGTGATGCCTGAAGCACTCGGTCTGATGCAGAGTCTTGTAATTTCTCACGTAATCCATGTTCTGCAAGCCAGTATTGTCCGTGCTCAGGACTGCTATGAGGCAAAGAAGTTAGACTTTCCGCAATTGCACGATATCGTAGTTCAAGACTTTCGGCCTGACGATCAAGATTTTGTAATCCTGCAACAAGCTGTCCATATATCTCAATATTTTTACGAGAAAAATCATGCAAGCGACGTTTATCATCAGTCAGCCTTGTGGCCAATCCTTGCATCATGCCAGAGGCACGCTCTGCATTCACAACATACTCTCGCAATGCACCTGCAGCAGTAATACCTTCATGGCCCATCAAACGCTTTGCACCTTGTACAACAATTCCCCATAAAGTATTTGGAGGACTAAACTCCTGATTAAGCGCAGTTGATGCATCATACAATGCAAGCAAAGGACTTTTTGCTGCAGCACAAGTATCAGGTGCAGATGCACTAAGCTCACCAGGATTCATACCGCCCATTCCTTCTAATGAAACTGTCATTTTTTCACCTCATCAACAAATTCTTTTACCTTTGCCTCAAGCTTTTTTCCTGCAATGTCAAATATCGCACCAGTTTTTTCTTTTAGTTCATGCAGAACACTCACACATCCGCCCTTCAAAACATAGGTCGCAAGACCTGCACCAATTGCAGCATACACCACTATCTGCTTCCACGAACAAGTATGATAATGTACGTGACGTTGCATGCCACGATCAGTCTGCCATACAAACTCAGGATCATATCTGCTCATTGTTTCACCTCAAGTTTTTCAAGCAAGTCATTATCTGCACGCTCAACTAATTCATCAACAGATTCCCAAGAAGTTCTGTGCGCTTCACCAACAGAAAGCTCTACACCAACAGGCTTGTTGCACACAACCACTGGTGCCTGCTGAACATACCACTTACACACCTCACCCCATGCCTTAAGCTCACCATTGCAGGGAATTATTGCAAGGTAGGTGTGCGTGCCATGACGAACAACCTCTGCGATATTTGTCAATGCTTCTTGCAGTCGCTGACCTGTCTGAATTGCTGCAGCTTCAGCACGCACATGACCAAAACGCTGCACAATTATTTCATAGTTTTCCACGCGCATAAACAAGCAGCCCAGCATACCAGACTGTGCATAGCGTGGCTTGAGCACTTCATGCAAAAAACCAGGAGTTTTCAGCCCAGAACCATACTCAGTAAATGCAGACATTTTACTCACCTTTTTCTGCAGTTGTGTTTTGAGGCAGAAGCTGACGTGCTGAGTCACATTTGTTGTAGTCACAATTCTTGCCTGCACTGCCTTGTTCAACACTCATACGTTTTGCCAGAGTGATAAGAACACTTTTTGTGTCAGGAAGCCAGTCTTGATGTATTGCTTGGCGTTTGCCTGATGAATGAACAAGATATACCTCAAGAACACCTTGAGTGTTGAGTTCTGTTTGCACGCACAGTCCTACAGGATCTTTGAAATAACCCTCAGCCACAGGCGTGTTTTTGTACACAAGATTTTGTTCAATGCGCCTTAGAGTTTCATGCTCAGCATAGCCGGTGTACATTGCTGCGAGGCCAATACCAAGCACACCAACGCGAGAACATGCCACTCGCTGCACAAGACCTAACACTCCTTTTGCTTCCATAGACATCACCTTTTTATACTGGAAGCTCCTGCACTGATTCAAGGCAGAAAGAAAAACCGTTGCCAGTTCATCTTGTCTGCTTTCCTGCAGTGCAGGAGCAAAAAAAAGCACGCAGATTGTTTTAAAGAGTGTTTCTAAGAAAAAACCGAAAGGTTTCCGACGCTACCGTATGTTTTACGCTTTTTCCGGAAGAACATCACTTTTTGAGATAAAAACCGAAAGATTTACGCAGGAATTAATCCAGAATCCGAA
>JAHFOI010000001.1:52175-68974 GCA_023266895.1 Candidatus Woesearchaeota archaeon | reverse complement strand
TTCCTCCTCACTTCCTCTAAAATCTCTTGCGGACTACCTACGGCAGACACTTCTACAAGAATTCCTTTTGAATTATAGTATGCAATCAAAGGAGCAGTCTTGACCTGATAGTCATGAAGGCGCTTAGGAATGTTTTCAGGCTTGTCTTCCTCACGCTGAAATAAAATTCCAGCACACAAGTCACACACCCCTTTTTTCTTTTCAGGATTCAACAGCTCATTAAATGCATGCTGACATCTTGAACAAAGCATGCGATAGGCTAAACGTTTGAGAATAACAGGATCAGGAGCATTCAAAAAAAACACTTTATCAATGAGTATGCTTGCCTTTTCCAATAACTCTGCCTGACCGACAGTTCTTGGAAATGCATCAAACACCACACCTTTTGCAAACTCTTTTGCATTCATTTTCTCCTGCACAAACTCAACCATAGGTTCATCAGGAATCAAACTGTTTTGTTCAACAACAACTTTTTGCCACAACTTGCCAAACGCAGTATTTTTTTGCAATTCCTCACGACCACGCTCACCAGTAGAAAAATGAGGTATGCCAAGCATTGCTGCAAGAAGCTTGCCCACAGTGCCTTTACCAACACCAGGAGGACCTAACAAAAGAATGTTCATCCGAAATACCTATCAAGCTCTTGTTTCTCAGCAGGCACCTGCCAGCAACGCTTGAATAATTGAAGAATGGTGAGCACTTGCTGTTTTGTTTGAGAAACTGTCTTGTGACTTAGCACAATTGCTGAAGCAGTTATTTTTTCATTACCAATCACTTCAGCTTCAGAAAGCACACGTTTTACCACCATCAGCTGTTTAAACAAAACTAGAGCATGTGCTCGTTGATCCTGATTCAGTGCAGCATACTCATACATGTCAGCAAGCGTGTTAGGATCAGGCTGGAGCACTGTGTTCAAGAGGTGTAAGAAATAATCAATTTTTTCCTCAGCTTTTATTCTCAATTCAACAAGAATATCTGCCTCAGGCTCAACGCCACGAATATGAAAATCAGCATCAAGAAGTTCAAAATTTGGTAGCTTGTACTTTTTCCTCACAACCTCATACTTTGCATTAAGCATACAGACTCTTCAAAGAGTGTTTATTTAAAGCTTACTTTTGCAAAAAGAAATTTTCTCTATGCAATAGCTTATTAAATCACACACTTGTTCTGAATTCTATGAGCTTTCAGGAAATCATAACAAGAGTAGAATCATCACAAGAGTGGAAAACCTGGCATGCTGCTCACGCAGGTGGTTTCTTGGCTCATGGATTCATGCTTCTTGATGCGCCAAATAAAGATCTTTGGCAAATAGGATATTTTTGCCCAACTACTGACCGTATGACAACCTTTATGGTTGAACCACAGAACATAACTGTGGGGCCAGAAGCAGAAGTAATGAAAGACGAATCTGGAGTGCTACCACTTAATCTCAATGAAGTGCAAATTGATGAGCTTACGGCAATGAATCACGCCAATAAAGCACGTGCCGTAACATTTCCTGGAGAACATGTGCTTAAAGTTTTTTTCATCCTGCAAACACTACGCCTTGGTACAGTATACAACATTACGTTTGTTACACAAAGCTTGCGCACACTGAATTTCAAAATAGCAAGCACCACTGGTACAGTATTAGCACAGTCTGGAGAAAGTTTAGTGCAGATGAGTCCTGGCAAGAAAAGCTAATTTCTCGTCAGATAATTTATGTTTAAAGGGAAAAAAGATTTGTATTTTTCATACAGTGTGTAGCACTACACTACTTAGAGTAGTGACATACTGCATACAGCCTATATCTTTGTTTTTGTATGTTTTGCTTCAACAGTGTTTAAATACAAACTCTGTTTTGTTTTTATTGGTCTTGGCAAAAAAAGAGGTGAGCTTGTATGAAAAAATCAATGGCAAGCTGGAACGCAGTCAAGGCAAATTCACGACTCGTGGATTTTATTGTGCAAAAAGAAGATGACGAACCAGACGACGACTATTATTACTAAATTCGTCACTCCACACTTATTTTCTTTTTGCAGAGGAACTGAATGAAGTATCTTATTCTTGCAGTCACAGGATTACCAGGCAGCGGAAAAACAGAAGTTACACGCTGTATTGAAAACCAAAATTTTGCTCGCGTGCGATTTGGCGACGTAACAGATAATGAACTTCGCAAGCAAAACTTACCTCGCACAGAAAAAAATGAGCGAGTTGTGCGAGAAGAACTACGAAAAAAACACGGCATGGCAGTATATGCATTACTTAGCTTGCCTAAAATAAGAACTGCAGCACGCAAAGGCAATGTTGTGCTTGATGGACTGTACTCCTGGGAAGAGTACAAATTACTGCGCAAACAATTTCCAGGCATGATTCTTACTGCAGTGCATGCGCCACCACGACTACGATATGCACGACTCATACACAGGCCTGAGAGACCACTCACTGAACAAGAAGTACGTTCCAGAGAAGAATCTGAATTAGAAGTGCTCAACAAAGGAGGTACGATTGCCATGGCAGACTACATCATAGAGAATCTAGGAACAAAGAAGGCATTGATTGAAAAGACAAGCAGACTAATTCATGCACTGCTGAAAACCAAACAAAAAGAATAAAAAATTACTAATATTCTTCTGCTGAAAGATAGCCTTGCATGAATGCTTCATCAACATCATCAATTTCTCCATTCTCTAGCATTGCTCGAACTCCTCTTCTTCCGTAGATATCTGCCATGGTGTTTACCTCCTCAAGCGCAAACCTGGTTGGTGTGTGCTTCCGTGTTTGGTGAGAGTCATTATTTGCTGAACAAAGACTTGCTGAATGAATTTTGTGGTCATCTTACATCACCTCAGAACCAACAGTATTGAGTTTACTTAAGAGTGCTACGCGACTACATGTCCAGTGCAAATAATGGACAGATTCTTGCTTAATGCCAGAAAACATTCAGGAAGGCACTGGACAATAGATGAAAAATTTATACTACGCAGCACGGCTTGCTGCAACAGACTTTAATTTCAAGAAAGGACTGCTTTTTTCTTTTGCTGTAAGAATGGTATGACTCAATTCTTCTGCTCGCGCAATTTGTTTTAACAACAATTCTAGATCAAGATTACGCAATTCAGTACGTGCTTGCTCTTCAATAATGCGTAATGACATAATAATTGCTTGCTTTTGTTGGTCAAGCAATGACTCAAGCTGTGGCGCTTTATTCACCTGAAAAGCAATAAGAGTTATGTGTGAGTGAAGCATAGAAAGCAAGGTAAGTAATTGATTCCTTACTTGTTGTGCATCAATCGCAAGAAGTGTAGGCATTTGACGAATAAGCTCAGCAAACTTTTGATACTGCACGAGTTTTTTCTTTTCAGTATTCAATACCCATACGTCAGTCATAGTTGCCATCAGTCCTTGCCCAAAATGTCAGCAGTGCACGCACCAATAATCGCGCTTAAACTCACTGTGGCAACTTGCTTAAAGCTTTCAGTAAAAGTATGACCAAAATTAGGAGTAAAAATCGCAAGCACAAGACAACTCGTTACAACTGCAGTAATGGCAAGCACAACTAAACGCACAGGAAGAAACCATAATAGTTTAGGATCTTGCACCTTGCGAAAACCTGTTGCGTACAAAAACACACCGCCAACAAGCAACGAAAGAGGAAATAACAACGCAGCTCTGGCAACAGTGATAAGCTCAGCAGCTTTAATGCCATAAATAAAAGTGTAATGCGCCACAGTGCCCACAAAAGCACCTATAGCACCTCTGGCAACATCTTTTGTGGTTATGCGACGCAATGGATGCGGTTCAACTTGACGCTCAATTTCTTGCTCTAAACGCTCAAGCTTTTTGAGTTCTTGCTCAGCACGTGCCTCTCCCCTGAGTTCTTCATGTTCTTCTCGTTCAACATCCTGTTCTGTGCGTAACAAACGCTCTTGGTTGCGAAGCACTCGATCAAGCTTTGCATTCATGCTTTGCAAAGAAACTTTTTTCATACACTTCTTACCCCGACGTGACTATTTAAGCTTTTCGCGCAGAATTTATGAGTTCAGGGCTGCACCAGTGTACATTTCCTTAAACAACAAAAGAGTGAACACTATCCCGCCAGCAAGTGCAAGCACGCTAACAACTGGCAACGTGTACATAACAGGCCCTTGATTTATGAGTACTGCTGCAACAATAAGGCACGCGCCAGCAAGAAATGCAAAACTCAATTTATTGGAAACACACTGAGTTTGTTTTTCTTCAAAAAGTGCATGAATACCATTCATACTTGCGCTTGCCTGACCAAGCCAGCCTGGCAGAGCAACTGCGTGTACCTGACAGACATCAAGAGCACAACCCAATGCTTGAACCTCACTTGGCGCATTGCTCAAAAGAGATTCAAGATGCTCTTGTAACTCAACAGTCCTTGTTTGCTCAGTCACAATACCTGCACGACTAAGCGACTGACGCAACGAGAGTGGCTGCCTGTGTTGAATACTCGCCATGATTGCACGAAATTCATCACTCTGTTTCTTGGTGAGAATAAAAAAACGACTTATACAAGCTATTTTGCCATGAGGCATGATAAGCACGTGCTCTTGAGTGCGAAGAGGTATTTTTCCTGCAAGCACGCATTCTGCAAGCACACGAGTTACTACTTGTTTTGTCTGAGGTTGGGCATGAATCAGTAGTTTTCCTGGCAAAAACTGACGCACAAGCACGCGCGAGGTGCTTTGGTCCCACATTATTTTTGGCATCACAACAGGATCAACCCTACACTCCCATTGTTTAGCATATTCCAACAGGTTAGTTTCAATACGCAGTTGTTCTTCAAATTCATCAAGAATAACACTCCAGTGCCAAGGAATTGTTTTTTGCAGTTTTGCAGCAGCATACTGAAGCACAGGCATGTCTTGCGCAAGAAGCTCTTGCATACCTGGACGCACAACTTTGACAACCACTTCATCATGATTTTTGAGACGTGCACGATATGACTGCGTAATACTTGTACTTGAAAACGCGACAGGATCAAGGAACTCGAACACAGCACCACATTCTTCTTTAATGATTGACGAAATTATTTTGAAGGCAAGTGGTTTTTGTTTGTCTTTTGCTTTGCTAAACTCCTTCACATATGCCAAAGGAACAAGATCAGGCCGAGAACAAAGGAACAATATAAGTCTGATAAAAACACCACCTAATTCTTCACACGCAGTTCTAAGCGCCAAAGGAATGTTAGAACAGCTTCCTTGCACGTGTCTCCTTGCAAAACTCAAGTGGTGAGGCATGCCAATCTTATTTAATGGTGCAGCAAGACCATGCTTTTCAAGCACGCGAACAACATGCTGAATACGTTTAAGATTATCCATTCTCTTTTTCTATGCGCAAGAGTATAAATAGCTTGCGAGAAATCAGTATTCTTCATTAAAAACTGGTCTGAGCACCCCTAAATCAGGAGGAACACTGAGATACTCTTCAATATTTTGCGTTCTTCTTCTGTATGCACCCTCAGCACCTGCAATACAAAGCCCTGTTTCACAAAGAACTAGTGAAGAGCGTTGAGCGTTTCCTTCAAAACAACGTATGGTAACTTCAGGATTTTCTTCCCAGGAGATAACGTGATACTCCAGTAAGTCACACATTCTTTTCCCGTTATTTGACCAAAGCATAGCAATCATAAAACAAGGAGATTCCTTATCTTTAGCAAGCATGTGCTTGTTTAATACCTCAGTTACATGATTAAACGCAACACGAACAGATCCTTCATACGCAATGAAACCTTTGTCCCAAACATATGCTCGAAAAGGAGGCGTTGCATTTCTTGCAGTAATGCATGCAATAATTTCTTTCCTGGATTGATCTTTCATGAATTAAAAAAAGCTTGGAAATTCATAAAGCTTACGCAAACCTTTATATCCCTCAAAAAAAGTACTTATTTATGAAAATTCTCATTATTGGAGATTTACACGGTCAAATACCAGTCATACCTTTCTGCAAGTTTGACGCAATTATTGCACCAGGAGATTTTTGTTCTGATGCACCAAAAAAATTCATGTTTCAAGCACTTCAAGAGCATCTCAACAACAAAAAAAGCAAGACAACTTGGTATGATCTTGCAGGAAAACACGCTGTCACAATGGTAGAAAAATCTCTTGCAGATGGCAGAGCAGTCCTTGAACACCTCAATACCATAGACACACCAGTGTATGTTGTGCCAGGCAATTGGGACTGGACAGGCAAAGACAAAAATAGAGACCCTCCAGGACTGAAAATGCCAGGCAAGCACTTATTCAAAGGACTGAGCAATGTAATTAACGTAAATCATAGCATCAAAACATGCGGTGACTACCAACTCATAGGGTGTGGAAACACTTCAGGACCAGAATATCCTCAACTCGACTCAGAACTTAAGCGATACACCACGCGAGAATTACGAGACAAAAAAAACACGTATGAAAAACACTTAGAAATTGTGCGCAAACTATTTCTTAAAGCACGCAAACCAATTATTTATTTGTCTCACAACGTGCCATATAACACAGCTCTTGATCAAATCATAAATCCTGCAAGCCCACGCAATGGTATGCATTGGGGTTCAGTCATAGGACGAAAGATTATTGAAGAATTCCAGCCAATCGTTGCCATAGGAGGCCACATGCATGAACACCACACAAGCTGCATGCTTGGCAAGACAACCTGCATAAATTCAGGATATGGCGGAAACGTGAGCACGGTATTGGAAGTAAAAGGAACAAGCGTAAAAATATCATTCAACAATTGACTATTTCTCAAGTGAGCAAAACCATTTAAAGAGCAATATCTAGGAGAAAACAATCGGGGCTGTAGTCCAGCTTGGTAAGATGCAAGGTTCGGGAAAATCCAACGCACAGCGATGAGCGAAAAACCTTGTGACCCCGGTTCAAATCCGGGCAGCCTCATAAGTGTGTGAACGAAGTGAATTTTAGGTTAAATGTTACATGATTTGAACCGGCTACGAACCAACAGTGAGTATGCCTTCAAATCCGGGCAGCCTCATTTCTTCAACTGCTAGGCAGACATTTTTCTTTTACCGGATTTGAACATGCAGTCACTACGGTTCCTGCACATCCTCGGACACTACCTCGGATGAATCCGGGCAGCCTCATGCTTGTATGAACAAAGTGAATTTTTAGGAGTGATCTTTTATCTTTACGCAAATGCTTCTACGCGAAGCAAATCAGGAGCTATGCGTGTCACTACTGGTTTTGTTCTTCTTAAAGGAAGACCATATGAAGCATGAATACCTTTTGAGGTGTATACAAATATCATTTTTCTGCGAGAAGCCTTATCAACATCCCATACACGAAGCACTTTTACCTCAACAGGTTGGGGTGAAAAAATTTGTCTTGAACGAGGAAGATGCTCGAACTCAGTTCGAACGCGATACTTATCAAGAGGAATAAGTAATTCAAGACCATAATTGATAACTTTTGGATTAAGAAATGTTGCTGCAGCAATTGTAGTTCTGCCTTCATCAGGTGTTGCCACAGTAAAGTTAGCTCGCGGTCTCAAGTATTTTTCATTACACATCACATGCATAGAATCAATAGTTTCACAGTCTACCAGTATTCTTCCAGTTTTGCAAATAGCAGTCACTGTACATGCGCGAGTACGATAATGAAACAAATGCGCAAATTCTCTTTCTGCAATTCTGACTACTTCGTTTGCTTGATAATTCATCTTCACTCACGAGAACATAGAGTAAACAGGTGTTTTTAAACCTTTGAGAAAAAGAATTCATCAGAAAAAGCTCAATTGCTGGCAAGTTTTAATGAATCACCAAACAACTGACTTGCGGTTTTTAAACTATACTCACTGACAAAAGTTTTCATACAATACTTGTCAGTTCGTAATAGAGAGGTTTGAATAACCTCTTTTTTATGTTGGATTCAAACCTCTTCTTTGAGGAGTTTGACTAGTTTTGAGGTGTTATTCAAACTCCTCAATAGTGAATGACCGCTGACTGTCTAAAAAATCATGTCATTCGCTATAACATTCCGCGTATGAAAACTCGTTTTTTTGTTCCAGCTTTGTGATTCACATACTTCACAAAAGACTGCATTTTTTTGTCAGACTGAATAATAGTTAGTGTGTTTTGTGGCGGGCAAATACGCACGATTTCAGCACCTTTGCTTAACACACTTGTGAACCCGCCATAAGATTCATTCCATGACTCTGAAAATTCAATTTCGAACAAAATGCCTTTTTTTGATGCAACCTTGTCATTCAGCAATGAATAATCACCATGACTAAATCTGCATAATGAGATTGAAGGTTTTTTGCTTTTAAAACCTGTTATGATCTCAATAAAAACTCTAAATTCAGAACTGAACAATAGTTTCCAAACCTTTTTTGGGCATTGCGCAAATGAACACTTCACAACATCAGGAAGACAGTACTGCTTCCACGAAGATTTACGAATGAAACTTTGCAATTTCGCAAATACTTCTGGTGTGAAGAATTTCTGTAATTGTACATAACCATGCTTTTGAAATGCATTGTGTACTGCATCAAGTCCAGCTTCACTTAAGTACACAGAATTCACCCAATCAAGCTCAGGCATAAAACCAACCTCCAAGAGAATATCGTTTCTTGTTGGAGCGCAATTCGCTCACTTGATGAAATGAAGTTGGACTAACTTTGAACAAAGTTAAGGTATTATAGGTTGGAGGGATTTTCTTCATAATAAGTGTTGGTTTTTTATTCTTTGTTGCAAATAACTCCAAACAACCCCCGTCTTTTGACGTAAAACCTTTAGATAAGTTCAGAATCCACGCAATCTTTCGGCCTTCTAAACGATCATCATGAGGAAGTAAGTAATCACCTGATTCATAACAAAAACCAGCAAGCGATGCCTTACGCACAGACTGGCCAGTTGTTTGCTTGATCCAAAAAAACATTTCAGGAGAATTCAACTTCTTGAAGAATTGTTTTAGCACAGGATTTTTTGATGCACTTAAATCACTAGTTTGCAAAAAATCAAACAAGTCAGAAGACTTTCTTGATAGAACTTGAGACTTTAGCGCGGTGAGTAAGCTATTTGCGCGTTTTGTAACAAGAAAATTGTTGAGCACAATATGAGGAAAAGGATGGGAATGAGTGAATTCGTGAAATAGTGAAAGGCGCATGTAGTTTAGAAATAAAAACTGGTTTAAATAGATATCTGGTGTTTTGAAACGTATTTTCTTCTACAGCTACCGAAACTCTTTTAAGATACTGTGCTAAGCAAATGTTTATGGGGGAGTTTATTTGTTTTGAGAGATTTATTGCACAAGAAGAACTTGTGAATGTGCTGAAAAACATTACGTTTCGTGGCTTATATACCAAAGAAGGAACTCCTATCAAGCCATATTCACGCGCCCGTTTTTCTCTTGTTACTGTGCATCCGCCACCTCGTCCAACATCATTTCCACAAATCATGCATAACATGCAGCCTCAACCCTTATTTACTGCACAACCAACCATTTACAAAAGCCAAACAGACATGCTGCTTGAAGTAGAGCAATTCCTGGAATCCATGGGTAAAAGCATTCAAGGACTTAAGTTTGAAGGAGTGCAGTATCATTGGAAAGGTAAGGGAACATTTCATATCCTGCCGCCAATTGTCGAAAAACATACCTATTCTTTATCAAAAGGGTTTTTCAACCTCAAAAAAATGGCAGAACGCTTTAAAGGATGTTACGTAAAAGATGCGCAAGGCAACTTACACGAAATCTCAAAACGTTTGCTCAGAGATTATTATGTTGACAAAGACAGCAAGTTTTCCTACCTTGATTTATTCAACCACAATGCAGCACTGATTAATTATGGTTTACGATTTGACGGTGATAGTGATTTTTATGTTATTGCCGATGGAAGTCACAGAATGGATCTTGCTCTTGAACTCCTGAACAAACCCATAAGTGTTATTCTTGTAGAACCAGAAGAAGGCGACGTATTGTATCCTTACTATGCATTTCCCATGCCGTTTCGTCCAACAACTCGCTTAACAAGCAAAGATGCTGAACGCATGTATCCGCGTCTGGAACGCGACAAAATCCACTTGTTCAATGAATTTTTGAAAAAAGTGCTTCATTATGATTGGGAAGCTGGAGGACTGCATGTTAGCGAGCTCAGAACATCAATACCAATTCATTGAGGTAAAAAAATGAACTCAATTACTCCTGAACTACGTGAACGTCTCACAAAACAACTCGCACAGTCATGGCTTAAGCGCGAGACAGCAAAAAAGAATACTGCATCAGTTGCTATTGCAACGCATGAACACTATAGCGGACTTCTTGAGTCACGAACGCACTTGCTGGACATCACTTCAGAACATGCTGCGCTTGCTCAGGCGGTTTCGTGCAAAGACCCTCACGTGAACAAGCTTATTACACTTGTGCAAGGGAGTTATTTACCAAACCCAGTAGTGTTGAAAATATTAGCAGACCATAGTCGAAGAACAGGAACTATTATGTCGTATTCTGTTTTTGACATGCAACGCAAAGAAATATTTCACATGGCTAATGTTCTTGAAACATATTATCAACCGCCAATTGAGAGGCTTGAGAAGATAAAAGACTGGACGTATGCACTCAATCAAATTCCTCTTGATTCATCACAACCTGTTGATGAACAACTCAGAATTGCTGCAGTAAAAGGCACAGAAACACATTTTTCTGCAGACTCAAAAACAGTGTATGGGTGTGCAGTGCTTACTGATGGAACGATTTTTTATGGCGGGGTGTACAGCAGTTATGACCACAGACTTAATCTTCATGCAGAAATGGTTGCAGCACTCTCAGCCATTGCTTCAGACAAGAAAAACATCACTCAGTTATGTATTGTGAGCAACAAGTTTGTGCATGAAGTTCCGCACGTGTGCGGTTGTTGCAGGCAATTCCTTGCTGAAATAAGTGCGAAGAATAATACTCCCATAACCATTCTATCATATTCTTGGGATGGAACACAAAAGTTCACCATACCACTCACAACATACCTGCCTTACGCATTTGATAGTGGAGGGTCTATAGAGGAGTTTGAAAACCCCTCAAAACTATAGTTGAAGACACAAATATTTGATCAAAAAAAGTGTGTCTTCTCCTAAGAGTGAAGGTCATGGTGCTGCTCAAATAATTATGACCTTAACTCCATCTCACACTGATTTTTGTTGCTAATTAAAATTTTTGAACACTACTGTCACCTTCTGCAAACCTGAAGACATCAGCGTAAATTTTCACCAGAACTTTTTTCTCCGCCAGATTTATAATTAACGACTTGTACCTAAATTCATGGTCTTTCCTCTTGTTGATGCGTTCTTAGTGCAGCCTGAAGAAGGCAAGACAGGAAAGATAGGTATTTGCACCAACAGTCTGGCACCAACAATGGTTGTGAATGAGCTCACATTTGAGCAACGCAAAGACGTGGCAGTGTTAGGAAGTCTTGTGGTCAATCGTGATGGTGCGGAACGCATGATTGTGAACTGCCTTACACATCCCAGCATAGAATATGTTATTTTGTTTGGTGAAGAAACCTTGAGCTTCAAGCCAAGCACTAATCTTTTACTTGCACTCATGAACGGGTATGATCCTGCAAAAACAGGTAATGCAATCACTGGAGGCAAAGGTGTTGCACACCAGTACCCCAGCATTTCACCAAACCTTCTCGACTTGTTTCGCAAACGCATCAAAATCCTACCACTCTTCACACAATCAGGAAGTGATGAAGTTGTTCAACAATACTTGTCATGGCTCAAACCCAGCATTCCAGAACAAGTCTTTACGTGCTTAAACAAAATAATTACTGGGAAAAAACTGTATTATGACAGCCTTAATGAACTTGTAGGACTGCTTTCAAAAATCTCACCAGCCACTGCAAGCGTTATAGTTCTTGACCCTAAAGAATTTCAGCACCTTCAACCGCCAATCATAGAAGTAACTGAAGAAAGTCAGCCGGTGCAGTTTCAGTTCAGAGTTGAAGCACGCAAAGACAGTATTATTGCGGACATAGACTTTGCCACTGAATCATGCACGATCACTGGAACAGATAGCTTTCTCATGGCATACTCAATCATGCACTACGCACACCAGCACAACTTGCACTTGCCAGTAGAACAACAATTGTATTTAGGTGCTGAACTTTCACGCGCAGAAGTGCTTATACGAAATAATGTTAGTTCAGCACCTTTTGGTAATTGTATCATCAAAAACACATCACGAACAACAATACCCCTCCAGCCGCGACCTCTTCTTAACCCTGACAAAAAATACTATTACAGAATAAGCGTCAAGCAACACCAGCTTAGTGTGCAAAGCCTTGCGCATGACACCTGCGAATCAGTCTTTGAGCTCAGAAGCAACACGCTCATACCTATTTTAAAATATCTTGCTCGCGAAAACAGATTTGAACAGTATGAACAAGAAATGCTTCACAGACTAGATGTTGGCATAGAAGCAGGCCGTGCTGCAATCGCGCTTCAAACCAACAACAGCTATTTCCAAGACTTCAGAAACCTGTTCACCATCAACACAACAAAGTTCCCTCTTTTTTTGACAGAAGCAGACTCATTTCTCGCAAATCACCAAAAAATGATCACCTCACTCTATACCAATGGCATTTCAGAAACACATCCTGATGCGCACAAAGGAATAATGCGTGCAGGAACAATTCTTGCAACATATCGTGAAGCAGGAGAATCACTCAAACACTTTCCTGCGCTGTACGCTTCTGGAAGCCAAACAGTTGAAGACATGCGCGCACAATACAAGCAAGAACTGCTCAGCAAAGAATGTGAAGGCACATACAAGTATGGCAATAGAACTCGCGAACATTTTGGCAAAGACCAGTTAATAGAAGTAGCTCAGGCTCTGAAAAAAAATCCGAACACCCCAGTTGTCATTCAGCGTTTTGATTACATTGCAGATATGAATCTCAC
This sequence comes from Candidatus Woesearchaeota archaeon, assembly GCA_023266895.1. Lineage (GTDB taxonomy): Archaea > Nanobdellota > Nanobdellia > Woesearchaeales > ARS49 > JAHFOI01. Next base: position 56,061 of record JAHFOI010000001.1, on the reverse strand, counting down.
ACAAACAACAAGCACTGACAGCATAGGCAAAACACGCACGCGCGTAGAAGCAACACATGATCCTTGCCTTAGCCATGATATTTATTTTTTGCAAAACAATAAACTCCATTCATTTCACATTGCTCGCGCTCACAATGTGGTAAATGCATATCCAGAAAATATTTTCGGGCTTCACGACGCATATGACTGCCTTATTGCAGACCAACTTGAAGTGCCACTGGGTGATATGTTCATGCTTTCAAGCAGAGCAAACATCTTGCTTTTTAATGAAGAACAAAAAGCTAAAAAACTCATTGCTGAACCAAGCAAGCCTATTGGCGTAATGGATACTCGTGCAGGACCGCACGCACTTAGCACAAAACCAAGCTGCGGAGTTGCATATGCTGAACTCAATCTTGAACAACAAAACGCAAAACCAGAACACCCAGACCTTTTGATTTTAGAAAACTACAAAGGCATAAACCTTATTCAAAAAGCAATCAATTACTTGAAAATCAAAGGAACAAAACACAATAATCCAATCATAGGAACCTATGACCCAACACAAATCTGGACCGGCAGGCTTGTTTTCTTCCAATGCAATCAAAGTGGCAAAGAACTTCAGGCAACAGCAGTGTTTGTTGGCGGAGGAAGCACAACAGTAGTTGAAGACACTAACTTATGCAACTACCTTTCAACACAGTACAGCACGGACCTTGAATTGCCTCTGGGAAAGCTTTACTTATTTTATGCACCGGTGAGCGTATGAATTTTTCGTACATCAAGTATGTTGGTTGTGACCTTGACCAAACCTTGTATCCTAAATCACCAGAAATAGATACTGCAATCCAAGCAAACATTTATACCACGCTCGGTCACATCAAACACATCACTCAAGAAGAAGCAAAAAATCTTTTTTACAAGTACTATCCAGGAATCAGTGGCAGAAAAACATTGATCGCGCTTGGACTCGGCCCTGATGACGCAGAAAAAGTTGTGCAAGATGCTTTGGAAAACGCAGACCTCACCCCATTTCTTAAACCAGATCCAAAAGTTTTGAGCATACTGACAATGCTTGGAATTAAATATCCACTAACGCTTATTACTGGATCAAACCAAAAACTTGCGTATGAAAAGCTCAAGTCACTACAGATTCCTGCTCAATTGTTCAAGCACATCATTACTGGAGAGATTTCAAAATCAGATGGCACAGCATTCAAGGAGTGGATGAATTATTATCCTGGAAGTACTCCAGAACAATTCTTGTATATTGGTGATAGAAAATCCACTGATGTTGACCTGCCTCTCACGCTTGGCATGAAGGCAATACTCGTAAATGTTGCTGAACAAGATGCAAATCTGCCAGTATTGCAACTCAAAAGCTTTAAAGAAATCATGAACAAAATGTAGCTTTAATATTTTCTTCTTCTCGTGCTTTCTTTTCTATACCTGAGTTATACTGTTCGTGCCTTTTTTACTTCACTCATGAAATCACGAATTTTCTGAATGTCTAAAGAATTATGAGTGTTGTTGCCTTTCTTTAAGCAGCTGCCCACAATTCCACCATCAGCAATACATATCTGTTGATATACATTGCGTGGGTTGAGTCCTGCGCCAACAATCAGAGGGTGAGTTCCAACATAGTCTCTGAACAACTGGATTTTTTCAAGAGGTGTTTCCAAACCAGTGCCTGCTCCTGTAACAACCACTGCATCAGCACGGTCTCGTCCCTCTTTAAGATCTTTACCAAGATCAGAACCTTCAACTGGTGTGTAACACTTTGGATGAACACCACCAAGCACAACAACCTGAGAATACCTCTTTCTGAAGGAATTGTATGATGCAAGATCAATACTTTGCGCATCAGAATACATGCCTGCAACATAGTCTAATTGAATAAACTTCGCGTTATGTTTGCCAGCAAGTTCAAAGGCAAGACCGAACTCATTAGGCAAAATGTTCAGACCAAGAACAATATTTCTTTTTTTAGCCTGAGCACGTTCCAGAGTTATTGCTACTTGTTTTGGAGATCCATGATAATTTTCAATAATTGCACCATCAAGACCTTCTGCTTCAAACACATCAAGTTCTTCTAGTGCTTGTTCAACAGGATTAGTTCCTGCAAGGTGAATCATGCCAATAATTGGTTTTTGGCAAAATAGTTTGTGAAAGTCTGACATGATGACATAAGATGTTAGCTGTTTAAAAAGCTCCTCTTAAGAGAGTACGCTCTGGACCAAGTTGGGAAATTCGCACAACAAATGGCAGAACAGTGCACTTAGGACAAAACCAAAAAACACCAAACATTTTTATACACCACCTCCTCGTGAGCAGGTGTGAAAATAGAAATAGACACAACAAAGGACGGCAAGGATGAAATTCAGAAGGCAGTCAAGCTTTTACTTTCGCTCTTGGGTGACTCACCTGTGCTGACAAATAGCCCAAACATTTTTGAGTCAGCATCAGCCTCCTTAACCCCCATTTCAGGAACGCAAACTCCTACGGCAAATGCATTTTCCTTGTTTGATACACCTGTGACGCAAGCTGTAGTGCCAAAACCTGTGAAAAAAACAACAGTAGAGTATTACTAACATGACCTCATTGCAAAAACAACTTGCAGAACTCAAAACGATTTTGTTACGTGCCAATCCTCCAGAGCATTTCTCCCACAGAGAAGTTATTATTGCAGCAATCACTGCATTTTTTATTGGGCTTTCATTTATCTTCAACACACTCTTGTTCAATGCAAGCAAAGAACTTAATGGGTTACAGATAACCTGCATTATTCTTGCAACAATAATAATTCTTACTCTCGAAATTTATTTTGTAGGATATGCACGCGTACATGACAAACGAAGACACTTTGGACAGTTTTGGGCAAAACGATTCTTTAGCTTTTATTTGGTCAGCATTTTTGTTTCAGGAATCTTGATCTATCTCTATGGACTAGAAACACTTGCTGGAAACTTTCTTGTCACACTCAAAGTCATCATTGCAGCATCATTTCCTTGCGCCATAGGAACTGCATTAAGTGATTTGTTAAAATTTGAGTAGTTGAGAATTGATGCAAAGCGAAGGATACCTGATAGTATTGAGACATGGGTTGAATTTTTTGCTTAGCCTGTTGTATGAATCAACTTATCCAGCTCAAGAATTCTTCCTTTTCTTCCCACATTAATAACGGTTGTCTTGCCGATTTTTTCCTCAACACCCTCTGCCTCATGAACATGGCCACAGATAACAAGATCTGGCTGAAATGCTTCAATTGCGCGACGTACACCTTTGCTTCCTACAATAAATCGTGAGAATTGCTCCATCTTTGTGCCTGAAGGATGCACGTGCGTGACCATGATCTTTGTTGGCAAATGCTTGATTTTATCAAAACCAGTTTTAAGCAACTCATACATTTCTTGATCAGTGAGTGCATGCATGCCACAGTTTGCTCCGCCAGCACCAATAATACCAATGTTGTACGTGATGTGGTGTTTGCCATGAAGATTTTCAGCACCATACTTTGTAGCAAGAAAATCAGTAATGAGAAGGTCATGATTTCCTGGTATAAGCAAGAGTTTTTTCTTTGTGTCTGCAAAATGACCCACGATACCTTCAGCATGCGCTTCCTCAACAATATCACCATTAAGCACAATCAGATCAACATTCTCAGTAACTGCTTGCTTTGCAAGACGTTTCGCAGCACTTGCATCACTGTGAAAGTCTCCAGCAGCAAGTATTTTCAAGGTCGCCATGATAGTAATAAGACGTGTGAAGTATATAAAGGTCATGCACTTCTACAAAAAAATATTGTAGTGGAAAATGAGTGCAGGACTCTCAGATGGATGAATTCACTGAACAAAACCTTGTTGAATTTTTGCTTGAAGCACGCAGGAACTGCTGGGCAGGTGATGGA
>JAHFOI010000001.1:0-52132 GCA_023266895.1 Candidatus Woesearchaeota archaeon | reverse complement strand
CAAAACCCCGCAATGACCAGGATTCAAAGAGTTCAGCTTCTCAAAAGGATTGTTTAACTACCGAGACAGTTATGCAGGTTTTTTCTCTGCACCAGGAAGTGAGATTGTTTGGTTTCAGAATGTGCCTATCTGGACCATGTCATACACCGGTGGTGTTATTCCAGAGCTTATAGGCAATGTATCTGAAGCAAAACGCATATTTTCATTTCTCAAACAAGCATTGCTTCACACAACTCCTGACCATCCTTTTCGTGGACCTCAAGAATATTGTTGCAGTAATTTAGTATATCAATGTGGTGCAGAAGGAAATATTGCACACTTCACAGGAAAAGAAATAATATTTGATAATTCTCGCGTAGTATTTATACAAGATTTTATTGGAGGCAATATTGTTGATAAATTACACACTTCCAAACCATAAAGCCTTTAAACCTGTATGAAAAAATACGCTCATGAACCTGCAACGTGCGAAAGAAATTCTCAAAAAAGCATGGCATTTTATTTGGCACGAAGACAGCGTGGCAAGCTGGATTGTGAATATTGTGCTTGCGTTTATTATCGTGAAGTATGTGGTGTATCCTGGACTTGGTTTTTTGCTTGGCACAGGCTTTCCTATCGTCGCAGTTGTTTCAGGAAGCATGGAGCATGGCCCAGGATTTAATGACTGGTGGCAACAAGCATCCTGCAAAAGCCTTGCAGGAGCATACTCACAAGGCGAGTGGTACCTTGCGCATAACATTACCAAAGAACAGTTTTCCAGTTTTTCATTCACCAACGGATTCAACAAAGGCGATGTAATGATATTACGGTCAGCAAAACAAGTTGGAATTGGTGAGGTTCTTGTATTTCGTGCAAACACCCCCTTTGATCCCATTATTCACAGAGTTGTGGCACAAGATACTGTTTTTAAGACTAAGGGAGATCATAATTGCGATAGTGGCGCATTTGAGCAAGTCATTATTCCAGAACAAGTGCTTGGTAAAGCAGTTATTCGCATTCCATGGATTGGCTGGGTAAAAATCGGATTTGTCAACCTGCTCAAGTTTGTAGGGCTGTGAGGTAAACAACATGTTTTGTCCAAAATGCGGGAGTATTTGCATGCCGAAAAAAGAAGGCAACAAAGTTGTACAGCATTGCGTTTGTGGTCACAAGTCAGAAACAGTTCATGCAACAATGACTGAAACCTCAAAACACAAACATCAAGAGATTCAAGCGGTTGAAGAAAAAGAAAACCTGCCACTCACTGATAATGATTGCTCAAAATGTGGTCACACAAGAGCATTTTATTGGGAACGCCAGATGCGCGCAGGTGATGAGCCAGCAACCAGATTTTATCGGTGTGAAAAATGCAAGCACACATGGCGAGAAAATAAATGAAGCTGACAGTCACTGTAAAACCAAATGCATTGCGTGATGAAATTATTTTGTGGAAACCTGAACACGGCATTGCTGAAGTTTGGGTGCGCGCACCACCTGAAAAGAACAACGCAAATATTGCAGTGCTAAAACTACTCAAAAAACATACTGGAAAAAGCATTGTGTTCCTCTCAGGATTAAAAAGCAAGAAAAAGCTTATTGAAGTTTCCGAATAATTCACACGATTTCCGGAATTTAGCTGCATAATGACTTGTTCTTCCGAAAAAATTGCAAACCTTGCAAACAAATCGGAAGTCTTTCGGTTTTTCTTTAGAAACCATGTTAAGTAATGCATACCACTCTCTGTTCATGTCTAATGTTGTGATTATCCTCGCAAATACCAAGCGTTTGTGTGTTGTGCAGTGCCACTGGCGCCTTGCCAAACAATTGTTGCAATCAGGAGAACACCCCCTCCTGCCACACAAACACATACGCTTGGATGCAGGATATGTATTCATTGACCAACAACAACACATTTTTTTGAACCAACAAACAGGGTTCAGGCATAAGTTATAAATAGGTGTTATAACATGGATTATAATAAGTGGATTGCACGTGAATTGCAAAGGCTCTTGCCAAAAAAGGCACTGATCACTATTGACAGACATGCACTTATTGAAGCCTGGAAAGATGGATTTTCAGAAGAGCACATTGTCCTCACAGTTCGTGAAGGAAGAATACAAGAAAAAAAGTGCGAATGGCCGCACAAAATTGCATTTCGTAAATATTTTGGCAAACAAAACCAAACATGCTTAGTCATAACACGTTTTGAAAAAACACATATAATGGTGAAAACAACATGGTTGTATCAAGGAAACTAATTTGCGAATGCGGCGGAGTCTACAAAGAAAAAAAAGTAGACTTTGAAGGCTTTGAAGTGCCTGCAATGGTCTGTTTTGGTTGTGATAATGAAACGTTTACTATAGCACAGTCAAAGAAGGTTTTTCAGCTTATGAACACGCACAAGCTTTTTGAGCGAAGGAGAAAAATAATAAAAGTTGGTTCTTCAATTGCAATAACACTACCAAAGGTGCTTCAACAACATGGCTGGAAACCAGGAACTCCTGTGCAGTGGACTCGCGTGAGTAATAAGAAGTGGAACTTAGAACTTGTTGACTAGAAAAACGAACTCAAAACCATTCCAGCTTTCTTTTTTAGGGTTTTGTTCTAAAAAATCTCCATTTATTTTAAGTTAGCACAAAAACTTAAATCAAAGAAGGAACTCATTAGTATAAACCTTATAAGTTGGTTTCAAAACAAGCTGTTGATGACTCGCCATAGAAACACACCTCAATTAATAGAACAACAAAGCCTGGCAGAATGCTTACATTCAAACTTCCCAAGAACACGCGACTTAACTTCTTTTTTTAGGGGAGAAGATTTTACTCATATGCCTCTGGCTGCAGAGCTCACATACAAATTCACCAAAGGTGTTCTTTTTGATTTTGCATCCTTGAAAAGAATCATAAATGACTATGGTATTCCCCTTGTATATTCTGACAAAATTCCAAGAGGAGAAGGTCTTCTTTCACCAGAAGGTAGCTTTATGGAAACAGAAAGAGGTATTAAATTAAATCCTAACACACCTATGAAACGGCAGCAGTATGTTCTTGCACATGAATTTGCGCATGTGCTCTTGAGCTGTTTCTGCGCTACAACAGGGATTGCACCAGCTGAGCCAGAAAACTATGTTTGGACTATGGCTAATCATTTTATTTTTCCTGAACAACAAGCTCAAGAAACTGCCAACAAGTGTCATAGTTTGACAGAATTACGCAAGTGTGCAAATTTGTTGAACCTCCCTCTTGAAGTGGTTGTTAGAAGAATACATCACAAAGTAAGAACATACGGTTTTGTGCTAACAAATTTGATAATTCCAAAAGGTTTCACAGGTAAATATTTGGGAATTGGTGCACAAGGAATGCCTTATGGATTTAGTTTTATTCCAAATCGCATGGCAGTCAAACAAGGGCTTTTCGGAAGAGACTTCGAAAGTCAAACGAAGTTGTTGAATGAATCAAATGATGATTTTTTGATTTCTTGTAAAGAACGTCTTTCGCTCCTTAGAAAACAGAATAGCTGGCAAATCTGCACTTTTGAAACACCCTGTGAATATGCACTACTTGCAGAAGAGTATTGTGCAGGACAAGATGGCGAAAGATTTCTCATTGGAATTTCTCTTTTTGACTAAAACCCTTCCAGTTTTCTTTGTTTTTTGTCAAAGTCTTCCATGAATTTTGGTGGCTTAATGCTTTTGAAACTATAGCCCCAGTCTTCAAGCATTTGCTTGGCATTATCAGTAATGCGTGGGGCTGCAAGAATGCCACGCACTTTACTAATGCCTTTAGACACCATTATTTTTTCAACATAACGACGAAGCTGAGTAACTGCTGATAAGTCAGCAACATAACGCTTACATTCAACAACTGTGAGAATCCCTGCTTTATCAATGCCAAGCACATCAATAAAACCATACTTTGTTTGCTCTTCTTGATTCACTGGTTTAAAACCCTCTTCAACAAGCTCAGGCTGCTGCATAAGCATGTTTGCCATATCTTCTTCAGTGCCTGCCACAATAATACTTTGGCCATCCTCAAGCTTGTGACTATTAAGAAAATACACTTTTTCAATACTAATCTCCATTTTTTCTTTTTCAAGCACATGACTTGTGTGCAAATGACATTCCTCACCATCAACCCGCAATTCATGCGTGCAACCAGGCTTCATGTAATTAATAGGCGCATTACCTGTTGGCTGATGCACGAGAAGTGCCCCATCACTTTTTACCACAACCACACGATCACCATCACCCAAAAAGCTCTCTGCCCTGCCAGAATACCTGATCTTACACCTGCACGCAAGCACAATAGTTTCTCTACGACGAAATGCATCATTAAAAAGCGTGCAATAGTCTTCCAAGGACCACATGCGTACGCTGAATAAGAAGGTGTTTAAATGAGTTGTGGAACCTTACGTGCATACCTCTTCCATTCTTTTTCGGAACTCCTCAGCAGCACCCCAAAAAAACTCCACAACCCTTAATAACCCTCTTCTGCTTAATATGCACATGGCAAAACAGAATCCAACACTGCCGCATGGAGCGTATTTTGAAGGAATTATGCAGTTACGCAATGCTTCGCCAGAACTTGTGCAATGGGTTCACCTGCGTACTGCGCAAGACAAAAAATCACTTATTACAAAAGAGCTTAAAGTACGTGGCGATGCAGAAAACGTGCAAGGAGGAGTTGACTTGTACTTTTCAGACCAGCACTACTTACAAGCTCTTGGAAAGCAAATGCGGGAAAAATTCCTTGGAGAATACAAGCTGAGCTACACCTTACACACGCGATCACACCTCACAAGCAAAGACTTGTACAGAATCACTATTCTTTTCAGGCAGTCATTTCGCAAACGTGCTGAACACGTACGTCTTGGGGAAGAAGAACACGAAATAGTTCATGCAGGAAGGCGCATTATCACGCGTAATGTTGCGTCAGGAAAAAAAACACACTGGCGCGTGCAAGACTTTGAAGCAGAAGCAAAAAGAAGTGAGAACAACTCACACGCTTGAGAAGAAAAAAGATTGAAAAACACACCAATTAATTTGTTTTTTCTGAATTTATTGCACGTTCTTTCTTATATTCTTCAATAACTTTATGGAAAACCTCGGTTTTTTGCAATTGATCTGACAACCAGTTACAGTCAATGCACACCCAATTTTTGTAGTAAAATACATTCGTTGAATCTGCAAGAATACAAGGAATAGGAAGTTGTTCACGAATTGCGGCACTGGGCAGCACCTCACACACAAGAGCACGTAGGTGTGAGAGCATAGCATGAATTTTTGGACTTGCGGAGCTTACTGATTGAACAAACACCACTGCATCTCGTGCAAGCATGGTACAAGGTTCATGAGTTGCAAAAGTTTTCAGTCGCGGACTGATGTGAACCATTCTTTTCTGCATTTGATAAAAAATGTTTTCAATCAGTTGTTGTTCTTTTCTGAGCGAAAACTGATGTGTATCGCGTTCTTTACGTAGTTGTGCAATACGTGATTCTTGATGCAAAAGACGAACACCTGCTTTTTGTACAGATAATGAATCCATTTTTGTTTGAAGTGTAGTGTTCGTGCGTATTGCTTTTGCAAGCTGATCCTGCACTTCCTTGAGTTTTTGCTTGAGAAGTGTGTTTGCGTGTTCGAAAAGTACAGCGTCATTGTATAACTGCACAATGTTGCGGGTTTTTACAGAAGATATGGCAATCACCTGGCGAAGTGCTTGAACGCGAGGAAGCGCGGGTTGCTCAACTGCAAGAACTGCTCCTGTAATTGATAGTTTGTGTTTGATGACCAGAACAATGACTTTATCAAAAAAAGCTTCTTTTCCCTGTGCTTCAAGCTTACGATACGTACGTTGAATTACTGGAGCAAATGCATTGTATGCAAGACGTGCACTTGCAATTGCATCAAGCTCATGAACATTTGCTGTTTTGACATCTTGGGTGAGCTCTCGTTTGTCGCTTGCAAGAGTGTCTTGTTGTGGTGCGTGAATCACTGCACCAAACTGGGCTGCAACAGATTCAACAAGTCCTGGAATATTGTGCTTATCACAACCCACAATAAGAGGACTACCTGATTCACTCAAAAGGCGCACAAGTTGGTCTTTTCCCAGCTGTCGCTCAGAACCTGTACTTATGAGTTTGCCATTCAAGTCAAGACATGCAAAACCAGTTGTCGTGCCCGGATCAATACCAACAATCAGGTTCATTTGAGAATAACAACATTGCCTCTTCCTTTTTTTATTTTCTCTATTTTACCTTCATGCTCAAGCTGAGTGATGATAACTGATATTTTTGCTTCAGAAAGAGGCACTGCAGTTCTAATGTTTTTTTGGGTTGTTCTTCCTCCTTCTTTTCTAATAACTGCCATAACTTGTTCTTCTTCATCACGTGTTGTCTTTCGTATCTCTTGATTCAATTGTTCGGTCTCAGAAATTTGAGCAGAAGAGGACTTTGTTTTTGATTGGGCTAACTCTAGTGCTGAATTTCGCATACCTCGTACGTACCACACACTGGCTGCAATTGCTGCAAGAATAATAACCACTGCCAGCCAAGATACTGGTTTTTGGACTTGTGGTTCAGCAATATCTAATAAAAGAGTTGTTTCATTTTCTAATTCAGAACTCGTAATTATGGGAAATAAAATAAGATCACGAATATACTCTTCATCATCAGAAATAGTAAGAACTTGACTTGTGTTACCGCTTTGGTGCGTTGCAGAAAGAGTGTATGTTCCTGGGCGTACTGCAAAGGTATATGCTCCGGTAACTGCAACAAAAATCTGCTCTGGAACACTCGAAATCTTTACCACTGCTGCTTTTGCAACTGAAAGATCTGTCTGATATACTGTGCCTTGAATCACTGATGCCTGCATAGCTGTCGAAAAAAGAATGAAAAAAACACATGCAGTAACCCCTAAAAATACCTTCTTCATTCATGAGAAATATCTGGGTTTGCTTTTAAATATTGCGCCCAAAAAATATTAAAAAAGCTTTTTATTCACCTTTTTTGTGGAGAAGGCATGATTTTAAAGCTTATTCGTGGTTTCACAGTTCAAAAAAAGCTTTTTTCATCAAAGGCAAAAAGAATGTATTTAAGTAAAAACACCTTTTTATTTTTCATGCCTTGTATGGGCTGGAGGAAAAAACCATGAAAATCATGAAAAAAACAATGGCGTTGGTCATAACATTGCTGCTCATCATAAGTGCTGTGGCAGTTATGGCTCAGGAAGATCAAAATCAAGGAGGACAAGATCAAAGCGAAGTAAATGCTAACCTTGGAGTATCAGCAGGTGTTTCTACTGAAAACTCTGATCAAGATACCTCAACAAATGCTTCAAGCAATGCTGAAGTAAACGCAGGAATGCGTCAAGAACGACGTGATGCACGAGATGTGCGTAAAGAAGAACGTAACGAATTACGCGCTAATCTTAAAGAAGCTCGTGAAAAACTTCGCGAAGATAGAGAAGAACTCAAAGCAGATCGCACTGAGTTTCGAAACACTATTCTGGAAAAACGCGCTGAAACACGCAACAAACTTATGGGTTTACGAACTGCAACAAAAGAATCACGACAAGAATTTTTGAGTGGACAAGCAAAAATACGTCTTGAAGCAAAACAGCAACGTGAAGAATTGCGTAAAGAAGCAGAAAGTGCACGAGAACAGCTCAAGTCAGAAAAACAAGAAATACGAGTAACTGCTGCAAAAGAGCTCATGACTGTAACTGCGCTTCATGCAGACAAACTACTTGAGCAATTAAGTGCGGAACTTGCGCAAGCACAAGCTGAAAACAATGACTCAGTTTCAGAAGTCATCAGCGCACGTATGGATGCAATAGCTCAATTAAGAGCAACACTTGCTGATGCTCAAGAAAAAATCAGTGCCTTAAATGCAACAAGCACGAAAGAACAAATTAAAGCAGTGCTTGGTAAGATGCGGGAAAACTTAAAAGAAGTTCGTGCAGAACTTGGTTTAGGTATTGAGCACCAGGCATTTGCACAATTCCATGGCGTGTTTGCGAAGTTCAGAGCCGCAGAAAAACGAATTGAACAATTGATTGAGCGTGCAGAGAAAAAAGGTATTGCAAAGGAAGCATATGCCAGTGCAACAGCAACAATAAAAGAAACACTTGTCGCAGGCACTGCATCACTTACCCACGCCCAAGATGCATTACGGGAAAACAAAAAAGATGAGGCCCACACCTTGCTAAAACAAGCGCAGGAAACTGCAAAGAAATCATTTGAGCTCATAAAAGATTTGCATGCAAAAATCCAAGCACAAGTACGTGCAAGCGTGAATGCACAAGAAGCAAATGACATACTTTCTGAAGCTGAAGAAAACGCATCTGTGAATGGCAGTGTGAACGCAAGCACAAACAATTCTGCAGGAGGCCTGGCATGAAGAAAATACTCATCATTACCTTAGCTCTTGCAGTATTGGTCATTGCATGCACGCAAAGTCCAGTGAAACAAACCCTGCCAGCTCAAACAGCAACATCTGAATTGGGCATAACTGCACAAGAAGTATCTGTGCCAGCAAGCACACAGGACTTACAACCTGCGCAAGTGGATGCACTTGACTCAGACATGCAAGCAATTGACAACGCATTCAGTTGAAGAACTTTTTTGTTTTTTTATTTTTTCTTTAGTATTTTACTGCCACACTGAAAGTAGTGCTCCATTAATGAGGAACACAAGCAAATAATGACCTGCATTAATGAGATACAACCGCAAGGGCTTTTGCTCCCATAATAAACTGCTGAGCAAAGTTGTTGCAATAAAGCCAAGCCAGAGTGAAAAACCAACAAGCATGCCAATACTTACGCTTGTCGCACCAGATAATGTTAACACTTGTGCAAACACCCAATTCGTAAGAAGTGCAGCCACAAACGCAAACACATAAGACCACGCCATGCCTTTTTTCTTGGCATGCGAAAGCTGTTTATTAGTCATGCCAGATAGCTTCACCCATGTTTTGCCAAAACCTGCTGGTGAATACCAAAAACCACCAATAATCATGCTAATAATTCCTGCAACAAGTACTGCCACGTAATTCATATGAACACCTCAAGAAGTTATAAAAGACCTCTGTATTTATGATTTTCTGTTTTTGTTTGACTTGTTTTCATACACAACTTACCTTATGAAACCTTCAACCATTCTGCTTGTTCATCATCAAGTTCTAATGAAGACGCAACAGAATATTTTCGCGCTATTGAACGCAAAAAAGGAAGAACATCTTGCACTGCACGACGAGTTGAACAATGACATACCTCAGCAACCTTACTTGCAAAAGACAAGCGCAGGGCATACTTTTGTTTTGCAATCCACAATTTTAAGATACGCTCAGAACGTTCATACTCAACAGAAGTGCGATAGGGTGCATCCTTAGCACACGCAACACCTGCAGTAAGCAGATCATTTTCGTAGGCAAGAAAACGCCAATGCTGACGACGCAAAATCCTACCGCGAAACACATCAGCACGACTAAGCACATCAAATGCACGAGCAAGATCTGCAGAGTTTTTGTATTCTTTAGGAATGCTTTCTTCAAGCCACAAAAACGCATCATCAAGATCTTCAGTTACGTGTTCAAACGCAGAGAGTGCAATTTTTGGATCAGACTGTTTAAGAATACGGCCAAGTGCATGAGTCATTTCTTCAGACTTATCACGATCTCCAAGCAATTCAAGTGCAGAAGAAGTGATCGTACGGTGAGACAAAATCTGCAAGTCAGTTACTGCAGCACGTAGATCCCCGCCACAACGACGCGCCAGTGACCGAATTGCGTGTTCATCAAACACAAGATTTTCTGCATTAGCGATACTGATCAAGAGGCTAGATATCTCTGCAGGGCTTGATAAAGGAAATTCCACTAGCATTGCAAGTTTACGAATAGGAGAAAATTTTTGATCAAATGGGTCGTTTGCAGTTAAAATCATAGGAAACGACGTGGACTTCATCACTGCAGCAAGAGCAGTGACCCCGCCACGATCATTTTGTCCAGCAATACCATCTACTTCATCAACAAGAAGAATTTTACCTGAAGAAAAAAGACTACGTTGCTGTGCAGCACATAATAATTTTGAATTAATACCCTCCGCATTGCGCACATCTGAAGCATTTACTTCAACAACTTCCCAGTTTTGTTGTTGCGCAAGAATATGAATCAACGATGTCTTACCGGTTCCTGAAGCGCCATACACTAGTACTGCTTTTTTCTTTTGCTTGGCAAATGTTGAGAGAAACAATTGTAGTTTTTCCACTACTTCTTTCTGAGAAAAATCAGCAAGATTTTTAGGCGCATACGTACTTGTCCATGGTTGCATGTTTGTGCAGGCACGTGCTACTTAATAAAGATTAGGAGAATTGTTTGTTGAAGATTCCAAATATCATTTTGATTTTCTGACCACTCCTCAGCGAAAACTATAATAACGTGCATTACGCTTCTCCATGTTATGGCTAGCATTTTGCAACGCAAAGAGGTACAAAAAGCTCTTGAAGATGCAAAACGTATTGCTGCACAGCCTTTGCCACCACAGGAACACACTGAAAACACATACCATGATGGCATGGCACGCGCAGCACAGCTCAAAGAAATGCTTGTCCCAAGCTGGTTTATCAAAGACATAGACACACCAGTGCTGAAGAAAAAACAGCAGTTCGCAACAACAAAAAAGAGACGCTCCAAGAAGTCTCGACGGAGTAGTCCAGGAACCACTACTCACTCACGACGCCGGTGAACAGACTACTCGTCGAAAAATATATAAAGGAGCTCTTGTTTTGTGACGGAACGAAGAGGAATTCTCTTCATATTAAGGGGTGAAACCACATGGCAGAAAAAGTAGCAAAAGCAGGAGTAAAAAAGCAAGACGGCTATCTCTACTTTGTTGATAAGCAAGGAGATGTCAGTCGCGCAAAAATGGCTCGCGGAAGAAAGAAAGGAAAAGCAAGCAAGCCCGAAAAAGTCGCGAAAGTTGGCGTTAAAAAACAATCAGGATACCTCTACTTCGTTGACAAGAACGGCGATGTTTCCCGAGCAAAGATGGTCAGAGGCGGCAGATAAGCCTCTTCTTTTTTTCTTTTTCAAATGGGAATAACACGATTCTTTAACAAAGTCTTCCGCTCACTTTTTGGCAAGCGAGGAAGCGTAAAGCTTGGACTATATGGACCGCCAAACTCAGGCAAGACAACCCTTGCAAATAGAATTTGCGTTGATTGGCTTGGCGAGGAAATGGGTAGCGTGAGCCCTATACCTCATGAAACCAGAGAAGTGCATATTAAAGAACAAATCTGCATCAAAAATGGAGATAAAGAACTTCTTTTTAATCTTGTTGACACACCAGGCATAGCCACAAAAATAGATTATGAAGATTTTATGCGCGCAGGACTTGCTGAATCAAAAGCAAAACGACGCGCCAAAGAAGCAACAAAAGGAGTTATTGACAGCATTAAATGGCTAGATGAAGTGGACACTGTTCTCGTCGTGCTTGACGCAACACAAGATCCCTACAGTCAAGTCAATGTTACGATTATTGGCAATCTCGCAGCACGAGACATACCAGTCTTACTTGTTGCAAACAAAGTAGACCTGAAAAAAGCAAGCATGAAACGCATCAAATCAGCATTCCCTCAGTATGAAGTAGTGGGTGTAAGCGCAAAGTATGGCAAGCACACGGACGCTTTTTATAGCGCCTTGTTCAAACTCACAGGAGGATAGCAATGGTAACACTGCGTGTTGTTCCTTACCATGAAATCCTAGAGCTCAGCAGTCTCGGACGCATACGAAAACTGCTCAACCTCGCAAAAGAAAATAAAATAGTACTGCTTCAAGGAAGATTACGCAAGCAAGAAGAAGCAGAACTCATCAAATCAACAATGGAAGAGATAAACAAAGAATTTAAAGGCATAGAACTTGCAGTGATTCAGCCAACAAACCCGAACACAAGCGGGCTCAGCAGAATAAAAAATGGTGTGGTAAGTCTTATGCTGGGAGAAAAAGCAGGCTTGACAATTATTGGTCCGGCAAGTGTTGTGAAAAGCATACGAAAAGATCCAAACAAAATAGAGCTTCTCACGAGAGAGCGAAGGAAATAACATGCCACATCAGTGTGTGCGCTGTGATGCCATGTATGATGATGGCGCAAAAGAAATTCTGAGCGGTTGCACGTGCGGTGCGCGTTTGTTTTTCTACATCAAGAAAGAAAAACTCAACAAGCAACAGACTACCGTAACGCTCAGCACTGAAGCAAAACAAGAACTAGAAAGTGATGTGTATGATATTCTTGGCACAGAAAATCCTGCTGCACCAGTTGTGCTCGATTTAGAAAGTATTAATATCATAAAACCCGGAAAATATGAAATTGATCTTGTTCACTTGTTCAAAAAAGAACCACTTATTTTCAAACTGGCTGATGGCAAATACATCATTGACATTCCTGAAACATTTGAACGCATGAGAAAAAAGAATTAAAAAGTCAGTCGTAAG
Source organism: Candidatus Woesearchaeota archaeon (assembly GCA_023266895.1). GTDB lineage: Archaea > Nanobdellota > Nanobdellia > Woesearchaeales > ARS49 > JAHFOI01. The sequence continues at coordinate 39,673 of JAHFOI010000001.1, read as the reverse complement.
TCAGTGTTTCTTTTTTTCAGTTTCTATTTTTGATGTTGGTTTCTGCTCTTTCGCGTTGCTATTCTTTACATTGTTATTCTTTATTCATCAATAACCAGTCGTGCAATGCTGAGGATGAGCGAAACAATTGCCTTTGCCTGCTCAGCAATTTCTGCAAGCACTGCATCTTTGTGATGTTCAGAAATTGTTGTGCATGACGCAAGCAATGACTGTCTTGATTGAAGCACTCCATCTGCGCTTGATTTTTCTTTTTTCCAAAAACTGGTCATTGCCTTTTCAAACACTATCTTGAGCTCAGCAACAAGCTCTTTTACCATTTTTATGCTTGCTTTTGGTGTTCGTGCAAAAGAACCGTGCACTGACTGGGCATAATCCGCAAGACTTTCCAGATAGGTGATTAAAAACCATACCTGCCCTGCCTTGACTGGTGTGAGAGAAAAACGTTCTGCCATGCCAGGCACTGATAACGCGCTACGTATCAGACGCACAAGCAGAAAATAAAGCTTATTGACTTCTTCATCTTTCACACGTAACTGCTCTTGCACATCAGGATTGCAGCACTCTACAAGCATGGTACGTACCATCATTTCCATTCTCCGAATTGTTTTTTCCACACTTATCTCTTCCAAATCTAACAAGTCACGGACAACCAAGACCGTGGGGGTTTGCTCAGTAATTTCCAATGCAACAAAACCTTGAAGCATAGCTCTCACTACAGGCAAGCGAGACTCAGCTGATTTTCCTGAAAAACGAATGGTCCGATTGTTGTTAACATATGCTGAAGCAAGCTCGCGTTGGACTGAAGAATCTGATTTGTTGTCCAAAGCAATGGTACACTCCTGCTCAACAACCTGCACTTTTCTTGATTCTGTTTTCACAACCAACGTGTCAGGAGTTTCTTCTACATACAATGAATCTCCAGTCTTCACACCATGCTGTTCAAGCCACTCTTTAGGCAGTGAAATGGTGTGTGATGCAGGGCCTGCTTTGACGAGTTTTCGTATGGAAGTCATGGGTTGCCAAAATTAACGTATGAAACGTATTTTTCGTATAGAAAGTACGTTACATATATATTAATCTTTTGGAATACTAACTTCATGACAACAACCAGACCTTAACCCTGCAGAAATGCGGGTTTTGGCCTTACAATTACAAAAAAGTCACACCAAGACTGAAAAAAAAGAACAACAAACAAAAAAATGAGGTGAAGACATGCCAGTTCAAACAGACATACAGTCACAAGACATTCCCAACATTGAAAGTTTACTTGAAACAAGTGGAATGCCACCAAATCTTCGCTTACAAGTTTTAGAAATTCTGGGAGAAGATCCTGGAAGGGCAATCCTGAAAATCGCACAATACTGCGCAGAACAAGGCCAAAAAATCAGAAGGGCAGATCGCGTAATAAGCTCAAAAGCCAGACTGCTTGAGCGAGCCGAAGAAATTGCAACACGAGATGCATTAACAGGAGTATACAATAGAAGAAAATTTGATGCAGATTTAGAAACTGCTGTGCGAGAAGGAATTCCTTGTTTAATTGCATACGTTGACGTTAGAGATTTCAAGCAGGTAAATGACCAGTATGGTCACCCTACTGGAGATAGAGCTCTTCAAGCAATTGCAAAAACACTTGTAAGTGCAACACGTACTGGTACTGGAGTTTACAGACCAGGAGGAGATGAATTTACGGTCATAGAAAAAGGAGAGCCAGGAAAAGAACTTAGCCTTGACATTGCACGCGCGATTGAAGAGCGACTAATTCATGCAGGAGAAAAAATACCTGTACGTACAGGAGAGCAGATAATTACTGTTGCATACGATGTTGGAGCAGTGCACTACGCTGGTAATTGCGCAGCAGACCCAGAAATATTTGCAAAATTGAAGGCATGTGCTGATACCAATATGTATGCTGCAAAAATAGGTGCGAAACAAGGAATAAGAATAATTCCAAGAGTAGTTACTCTTGATCCAAGAACGCCTCTTGACAACTATGCTGACGCATTACGCATGCTAAAAATGCAGGGCAGAACACAAGAAACAATGAAACCACTGCGAAATTATGGTAGAAGAATGCTTGCATTTGTTTCACAAGCCGCAGCATACGCTGCAGGTATCATGGGTGCGGTCGGGCAATGTTACACACAACGGTAGCGCGAAAATAAATATAAAACAAAGATAACGTATTTAACGTATTTGTCGTTCAAGAAGTACGTTATAAATATATTTGACTGAGTATGATCAGTATTCAGTCATGCACACCAGCATGTTCTGAAGAAAAAACAAAGAAAAAACGAGGAAAAACATGAGCCAATTAACAATTTATTCAGGACATGAACAACAGAGTAGACCAGAACCGGTTGTTCCTGAAGCATACATTGGCACTGAGTGTCCTCATGAGCCACGAAGATACCAAGGAATTGAGACGCCAGAAAGACAACATGCCTGGCCTCAAAAAACATTTACTGCAGAAGAGGTATTTGCAGCATACGCACTAATATGCACTTCTTTGACAAGAGGCATGTCTTCTAATAAAGCAACAAAAACTGCGAAACAGGTTTTACAAATGGCAAAAAGAAGTGATTTGCCTCCTGACGCACCAGAAGTATATGAACGTATCCGAGGAAATATGACTAGTGTAACTCGCCTTGCTACTGCTAACAAAAAAGCTAAAATGCAGTTTGGAGCCGAAGAAGCAAATATGCTGCTGAGATACTTTGTGCACTCAAGTGAACAAACATGCAACCCTGTAAATCTGGTATTAGTTAGTTTGAGCTCACAAATAGTTGCAGACCAATATGGTTCAAAAGCAAAAGAAAACGCGATTACAACAGGAATAGATGCTATTTCTAAATCAATTGAATCAATCACAGGTACAATTGTCATGGCGAAATTACGCGCGGATAAAGAAAACACTCCTGATGTTGCTGTCGTAACGTACGGCATATCACCAGGGGTTATTCAAGAATGTATGACTCATGCAATACAAGAGCTCACTTTCTCTGCGTTATTCCCAACAATTTCTGGAGAAAAAGGATATGACGCTGTTGGTGCAGTAATCATAACTCATGAACCTTCAGTCCAAAGTCTTGAAGGAGTTTTACAATGCTTTGAGAGAGAAATACGTGATATTTCAAAAAATACTAAACAAGGAGTAACAACGAGAAAACTCGCTGCATAAATACCATGGAAACCTTACCTTTGCCGAAAAAGTGGACCCCTCTCAATCCAGCGCTACTACACGCATGGGATATGCGAATGAGGGCAATGAACACAAAAGACCGCATCGCAATTATTCACGATGCAGATCCTGATGGAATATGCGCTGCAGCAATTCTTACGCGACTCATTGAGCGAATACGCGGAAAAACAGTAGACCTCAGACTCGCGCGAGAAGATGGAAATCACAACATAAGTCCAGACATGATAACTCAGCTGAAAAAAAACAAGATCACACACATTATTACTGCAGATTTGCCTGTTGAAGAAAATACACAAACACTTAATCAAGCAGCACAGTTTGCGCACATAATCATAATCGATCATCACAAAATTCTTAGTACGCCAAAAAACAAAAAAGTACTACTCATCAAACCACAACTTATTTGGAAAGAACCAAATCCTGCATATTATGCAACTGCAAAAATGGCATATGATTTAGGCTCACGCATTTGTGACCTACGAGATCTTGAGTGGATTGCTGGCGCAGGACTCATAGGGGACTCAGGATTTATGCAGTGGAGTACATACCTAACTGCATTGCTCAAAAGATTACGTATCCTCTCAAAGAAAAACTGGTTTGACACAGAACTGGGAAAAGTACCTTCCACAATTTCACTCGCACTTTGTTTCAATAAAAAATACACCGCAAGATGCTATGATGAATTACTCTCTGCAAAAACATGGAAAGAATTCAATGCAAGCACGCTCAAAAAATATAGAAGTGCAGTAGAGAAAGAAATCAAAAAACACATACACCAATTTGCCACTGTCAAACAAAAAGATGGCATTTATCTCTATGAAATGAAGCCATCATATAGAATAACAGGCACCCTCAGCACAATACTAGGCCACAAGCATGCACACAAAACAGTCATTATTGTGGATAGCTCACAAGATCCAATCTGTATTAGTGCACGACGCAATGACAGCAAAATTGCCACAAATGAACTTCTCACCTGTGCAATCAAAAACATATCCGGAGCACGAGGCGGAGGTCACATACCTGCAGCAGGAGCCAGTGTGCCAAAAAAACACTATCACAAATTCAAAGAAGAATTGTACAAAACATCAAAGTTACTGCTTAAAAATCAGTGGGTGGTGTGAACGGTTGGAGATAGTGGACACGCATGAGCAAAGGCAATGATTGCGAACAAGCCACACACAAAAATAACAAATTATTTTGAGTTTCACTCTCTCGAAAGCATAAAGATTCTACTTAACTAAGGCATGATAGTAGGAACGTTCAACAGCCGTTCTTGCACAATACCAGCAACGTGCAAACCAGGATAGCTGCGCAGAAGACTTATATGCTTCAGGATCAACAAAAAATAAAGCCCCCTCAGAAACCAACACATTTCTATTCAGCGCATTATCAATAATGACAAAACCTGCATTTTTTAGTTTATCAATACCTTCAGCAAGTTGCTGCCAAACAGGAAGAGGAAGCCTCTTTTTACCAGCAACATACTCGCCAAGTGTTAGGCCGGAAATATACTCCATAACAGGAGCATACTTTTTCTCACCAAAAAACACAAAAGGTACAAGCACTTTTGGTTCAGGAACTCTCACTGCTGCATGAAGTTTTTTGAGTTGCCCATGGAAAAAATCTGCCGCGCCTTGATTTTCATAAAGCGTTGCACAAAGTCCCTCACCAAGAGAAAAAACGCGACGAGTGTGAGACGCAACAAATGCTTTTTCAGACACCGCAATTGATACTTTTTCACTTAAACGAGTCAGATCAGTCATATTTATGAAAATCGCACAGTTAATTATAAATCTACGTTTGCATCAGTTCGATACTATTGAACGTACTGCCTACTTTCTTTTTTTCTTTGAGGAAAGAAGAAGGCCTATAACACTCCCTAACACAAAATAAAACAAAATTCCAAGAATGGTTATTCCCACAACATCTGCAGACCATCCCAGTCCAAATTCAGAAAGCGTTTTTGTTATGTGCTCCAAAAGAAATGAAAGAGGTGCAGAAAAAAAAAGCTGAGGAAGAAGCAGTGCCCATCCAAAAAATTGGAGGAAGACACACGGCATTGGAAAAGAAGTTTGAGGGGAAAACCCGTTTTCGCAGAATCCTATCAACCAAAGAACTCCCAGTAAAACAAATTCAATACCTGCAAAAACTAAACCATACTTCAACCACTGTGGCAGTTTCTTCCAGAGATTCATAAACAAAAATAAGAACTCTGATTAATAAATCTATGGATTGAGTCCAGAGGAGTTTCTTCGAAAAAATCTGATATTAAGCATAAATCTCAATGGGTACAAAACCTACAACCAGCGGTAACTACAATTTCGGAGTTCAGCAGTTCATGCACGTAGTTTTAAAAAATATGCCCAAAAAAATCAAGAAAGAACCCACCCACCCAAAAAAAAACTTGCCTGATGACAGACTGATTGCTATTCGTAGCCATCAAACACGTTCGCTAAAACTCACGGGCCTGATGGGATTTGAACCCACGACCTTCAGCTATCTTATGAGCACACGCTCAGTAGAAGGCTGTCGCTCTATCCAAGCTGAGCTACAGGCCCATGCGTGTTTTGGCTTGCTTAATGTTTATAAACATTTGGACAAAAGGTCACACCACAAAGAAGTAGCTTTTTATACACCTCAGACTTTGTTTCACACACGCGGAGGTACCCAAGCGGCTAAGGGGAACGCCTGCAGAGCGTTTATCCGGGGGTTCGAGTCCCTCCCTCCGCTTCACCAATACACAACTGCTTTTACATGCCTTTTCGTTACGCTTAAAATTGCAGTTGGACCAGCAAATAACAAACCTATTAAACCACCAGTTCTCACGCAAAACTATGCCCCGACTCCTCATTAGCAAAGGAAAAAAAACATATGTTGAAGAACTCAAACGCGAAGTAACCGTGCTCAAGCCAAAAGAGTACACTGTGCACGACACCTCAAAAGATTTTAGCACAACCTATGGAGTGATTGCAAAAAAAGACCTTAAAAAAAAAGATGGAAGCAAAATACAAACCAGCATGCACAAGGAGTTCATCATACTCACTCCAGGCTTCAGCGACACATTTAGACGCCTTAAAAAAACACCCCAGGCAATCATGCTAAAAGATGCGGGAATCATTGCAGCAGAAACAGGTATAGGCAAAGAAAGTACCGTGCTTGATGCAGGTACAGGTTCTGGCTGGCTTAGCTGCTACCTTGCACACATTTGCAAAAAAGTAGTGACGTATGATATAAATCAAGAATTTCAAGACGTGGCCAAAAAAAATGCAGACATTCTCGGACTCACAAATATTAGCTTCAAAAAAGGCAGTGTGTATGAAAAAATTTCTGAAAAAAACATGGATGTTATCATTCTTGACTTGCCAGAACCCTGGCGCGCCCTCCCTCATGCAGTGAACGCAATTAAGATTGGCGGATGGCTTGTCAGCTATTCACCAAGCGTACCCCAAGTGCAATCTTTTTGCAATACTGCACGAGCACATGAAGAAATACTTCTTGGAAAAACAATTGAAATAGTTGAACGTTCTTGGAAAGTTGAAGGTGATGCGGTGCATCCGAAAAGCATAAGTATAGGGCACACTGCATTTATCACATTTTGCAGAAAAATAACAACAACATGAACAACAACAATCAAAACCTCACTCAATGGTGTGAACATCAAGAACGCATTTCAGTAGAGTTACGAAAAGAACACTGGAAACTGCAGATAGGTCTTCCATACTCCAAAGAAAAAATAGGACTTTTAGAAACCCAAAGCAAAAAGCATGGCGAAACATTTTTGCAGCACTGGAAGAAACCAGAGGTGCTGTATTGGGAAGCAGTTGGAAGTATTTCTGGGGAAAAAACATACCAGCTTGAACTCAAACTTGAAGAATTACGAAGAACAAAAATCACAAGTATAATCGCAGGCAAAGCAATTAATTGGCCAACCTGGAGACAATTTGCAGCAAGCGCAACAGACCAGCAACGCAAAAAAGTGTTTGATGAGTTTGTGGAAAAAAGCAAAAGTATCGCGCCCGTGATTCATGAAAAATTTGACAAAGAAACACGCATCTTTTCAGACTATGGCCTAGAGCCACTCAGCATGTACTGCAAAGACCATCACATGAGTCTTACGGTGCTTCAAAAAACTGTACGCACACTTGCTTCAGCAATAAAAAAACCATTCCTCAAACAATGGAATGAATACAGCAAGGAATTATTTGGAAGAAAACCTGCATATTATGACGATCTCTATGTCCTTCGCAACAAAATATTTAGTGGTATTCAGCCACCACATAAAAAACCACTTGCGATCATACAAGAGATACGTAACAAACAAGGATTTGGAAAGAATAACATACGCGAAGACGCTGCAGACAGACCAAAAAAATATCCCTCACCATTTTGCTCATTTATCAAAATACCGACCGACATACGCGTAAGCTACAAAGCAGAAGGAAGCATCAATGACGTCACCTCAGTGCTGCACGAGTATGGCCATGCAATTCATGCAAGCAGCATACGCCAAGAATTACCATACTGGATAAGATACAACCTGAATGAAGGACTTGCAGAAAGCTTTAGCACACTATACGAAGATCTCATGCACAACCACGAATTTCTCACAGACTACCTTGGACTATCCCATACTGTTGCACATGATTTAATAAAAAGAATACATTTTATCCGCATGTTTGCCATTGCATTCTATTGCGCCAACAGCTTATTCAAAATAGACTACTGGAAGAAAAACCTTAGCCCAGCACAGTGTGATAAAAACTATGCAGGACACATCAAAGAATGTATGAATGTTAACATGCCTGGTGAGTACTGGAAGTTGCACCATATTCTGCCAGAAGCAATGATGTATGTACCAAGCTATCTGCTTGCCATGATACGTGCAGCAGAACTTGGCAGAAACTTACAAAACAAACACGGCGCATGGTGGACCTCAGCAAGCGCAGGACAAGACCTTAGAAAAATAATGCAAGACGGATCAGAAAGCCCAATTGCTGACTTTCACGCACCAAACACAGACCTGCTCATAGAAGACTTACAAGAACAATGGTAAATCAGTAGATTACGCTATTGCTTTATTACCTTTTGAACTACCTAACGAAAACTTTCTTTTAATGAATTAATTTCTGCCTGTGACTCCAAAAGATTATACAGCATTATTGCAGGACGAAAAACTTGAAGAACGTCAAGCAAACAAGATTTTTCCGGAAGAAAAAAAGCAGCCATACATACCAAGTTCTGATTTTGTTTTTCAAAACAACGCAATAACTCAAAAAGATCTTTGTTCACAGCTCCTGACAATGAAGAAAGGTGATGATCCTCCATGAAACGAACTGCACAGTCAGGAGAAACAACAGGAAGTAAGAGCTCACGCACCGCGCACTCCTGCTCAAGAAGCGCATATGTAAGAAACGCAGCATACGACCCCCTCACAATAACTTCAGGCATTTCAATTGACGCTCCATAATCAACCAGCATTGCTTCAAGCACAGCATTTTTTCTGTGCAACGTAACTGAAAACCTATCCAAAAGGTCTTGCCGTTTTTCACAAGAAAGATCAAGGTAATGCTTCAATTGATTGATGCGCACAAACGGCAAGTATGCAGTACGCCTAGCCATACAATTTTCCTTCAGCCAATTGCTCACGCTCAAGCACACTGCCAGGCTTGTTTGCACGTGGACGACCAGACTCAGCATCTTTTCTAAACGTGATATGCAAGTCTTGCAAAAACCTGTTCATACCATCTTCAACACGCATTGGACCAAGAACTTCACCTTCACGACTTGGCATACCAGAAAAAACCAATAACTCATCAGCAATATAATCAACAAACAACAAATCATGATCAACCACCAGCACAGTCTTTGAATTTTGAGATGCAAAATCACGCAAGATTCTTGAAAGCGCCAAACGCTGCTCAATATCCAAATACGCACTTGGCTCATCAAGCAAAAAAAGCTCAGCATCCTGACTCAAACAACGCGCAATAGCAACACGCTGAAGCTCACCACCAGACAATTCATCAAGCTTTCTGGTCAACAAACCCTTGAGTTCCAAAGGACGAATAAGCTGCACCTCAAAACGCTCAAGCGCACGCTCAAGCACAGTTGCCACAAGCACAGAACTTGCTTCCAAATACTGAGGTTTATAACTCACTTTTGCAGAAAAAGGAATGGTGCCTGCATCAAGAGATTCCACACCTGCCAAAAGCTTTACAAAACTAGTTTTCCCCACTCCATTTTCTCCAACAACACCAATCACCTCATCCTGACGCAACACACCAGACTTTGCAGAAAGATGAAACACCCCCAGTTTTTTTTGCACACCAGACCACTCCACAACAGGAGGAGTTTTTTTAGGACCACGATCAACACGCGACAAAAAACTAATTACTTTATCACGAAAACGCATGTTTTCCTCACGAAGAAAACCTTCAAGATACGTGTTAATGCCTTCCTTGCTTGACTTTGGCAACGCAACCACACCATAACATTGCTCTTTCCCATACATCACGTGCACTAAATCAGTCATGGCATCAAGCATAATCAAGTCATGCTCAACCACAAGCACCGCCGTCGATGGTGAAACAAGAGAACGAATAAATGATGCAACACGAAGACGCTGCTTCATATCCAAAAAGCTCGTAGGCTCATCAAAAAAGTACACCTCAGCCTGCTTAAGCGCAGTGGCTGCAATAGCAACACGCTGAAGCTCACCACCAGACAATGTTTCAATCTTGCTGTTCAAAACCTGTTGCAAATCAAGAGCTGTAACAACATGCTTGAGCGCTTTTTTCTCATCAACATTTTCAAGCAAACTTTTCACTGTACCAGTTGTTGTCCTCGGAATCAAATCAACCTGTTGAGGCTTACTGCTCACACGCAAGCCTTTTTTCAAGCGATCAAAATATGCCTGCGCCTCACTACCACGAAAACGCTTGATAAGCTCAGCAGAAAATCCACCGTGCTTGACCGCAGAATCAGAATTTTCATCAGCACCCAAATTAGGAATAAGCGTGCCCGCCAAAATCTTTATCGCTGTTGATTTGCCAATACCATTTCTGCCAACAATACCAACCACCTTACCAAACACCGGAATCGGAAGATTATACAAATGAAAACCATTACGACCATACCTGTGCACAGGCTTGTCCAATTGTTCAGGAAGATTAATAATACTAATCGCACCAAAAGGACAACGATTCGGGCAAATACCACAACCAGTACATAATTGTTCATTAATAAACGCCTTCTTATCCGGACCAACAGAAATGCATTCCTGCCCTTCACGATTCACAGGACACAATCGTGCACACAAGTAATTACCACAACCCACAGGATTACACTTATCTTTTTGAATAATCGCAATTCTCGGCATGAAATAACATTGATGCCAAAACTTTATAAAACCATAGGCATACGGTTACACATGAAGTGCGACATTTGCAAAACAACACTTGCCACTACCTTTCTTGAAAAAATAAAAGGCACGTACATCAAAGACACAAAAGGAAGCCTGCACCCAGTATGTTTTGACTGCCAAAAAAAAGGAACAAAACAAGAATTGCTAGAAAAACTGTAAACACACAACAACAACGGGCACTCAGAACAAAAGGTAGAACACTTAAAAAGACTATTGGTTCATAATTCTCGTCGCTGTCTGATATCAGCTGATATCACACTCGTTCAAAAGGTTTTTATAGCCAAACCACACACTTATTGCATGGTAAGCCCAGGAATACTTGTTCGCGTAACTCAAAAGCTTTTCGTACAACTCCAACACGAAGCACACACTAATAACGAATCAGTGCCACAACTCATACGCAACATACTTTTTCAAAGAATTACCCGCAAAACAAGAGCACACAAAAACCACGAACTTGCATATGGCTTTGCAGGACCTGCACATCGCAAGATAAAAACCTTTGAAGACTGGTTTTCAGGACCACCCCACAGAAAAATCAAAACCTACGAAGACTGGTTCTCAGGACCCCCAGGAAGCGCTCGAGAAAAAAAGAAAAAACAAAAATAGTTTTATAGCCTGCTCATACCCTCTCCAGATCACCTTTCACACAACAAATTTAATATCACTTACTCATGAAGTCTATGAACCAAGACTTACTATCCGCCAATTTTTACTGGCAAGATATTAAAGCGCCTGGCAAACTTATCAAGCAGTGATGTTCCACCAACACCTGCAAGAAAACTGTACACCGGAGTATAGTCTTTCAAGAAAAACCCAAGCACCCCACCAAACACTGCTGCCTCAATAAGTGTGAGAATCAAAAAAAACACAATAATCTTGCGCTCTTCTCTATACGCATTATCAACACCAAGACCTGCTCTTAAAAGCCCACCTAAACAACCCCAGCCAGCAGCAATCATCCACGACGCAATAATCATACCAACACAAATCAAGAAGAAGTATTAAAGTGTTTCGGAAAGAATGAATAATTCTGAAAGACCTTAGAATTTCTTAATCAGGGTTATATTCTCTGAAGGGTAAAAGAGTAGTGTAGCGTTCAGAAGGAAATTCTTTGAGTAAATCTGGAGCTCCATCACAAAGATTTTATATATCAATTGGAATTTATTAAAAGTATGAAAACAATTGAGATTTTTAATTCAGTAAGGGATTTAACTTATCATTGTCCAGAATCAAAAAAAGATGTAGACCATAGATGCTGGGGCAAACATAGAATTCTTTATGATAAGTTAAGGAAAGCAGGATATCAGGTTAGATATAGAGTCTGCGAATTTAGATGGGATGAATTAAAAATTCCAAAAGAAATATTTGAAAAAGCGCCAAAAGAATTAGATTTCCATCTTTATTTGGAGATTGAACAGAATGGAAGCTGGGTCATTTTGGATTGTTCAAATGATAAAACTCTGGGAAAATATAACAAGTGGGATGGAAAATCAGATACTGAGTTACAAGTTAAATGCAAAAAAGTTTTGTCTCCAGAAGAGAGTGCAAAAATCGAAAGATACGATAGGGAAAATTATGATAAAATTCTCAAAGACTACCACGAATTATATGTTGCCCTAAATAAATTCGTAGACAAAATTAGAAAACAGTAGGACATCCAGATTTATTGAATATGACAATTATTTAAAGACGACGATCAATTTGGCACTCAGATCATGGACTGGACCTCAGATCTGACGCACTCTTAGCAACAAAAAACCAGAACTCACCCATACTTTTTCAAAAAATCTTCAGGAGTTACAACCTCAAGACTAGTATTCTTAAAATCAGTTGTATTTCGCGTGACAAAAGTGTGAACCCCTCCAAAGAACAAGTTATTGAAATAGGAAGAACAAAGGATTACATTTCTGCACAAAGTCCAGATTTTCACACCCCAGGTTTTGAGTGCTTTGATAGTTCTGAATTACCAGGACTTTTTGTTGCGCAAAAAGGCAAGGAGGTATTTGCGCAAGAAAACCGCGAAATCACACAACGATGAGGATACGCAAGACTCCTCACCCAACCAATTACAAAAAAACCAAACCTTTATAATCACGCACCGTCCTTATTTATATAGACAACTACTCATTTGACTTGTCAAACAGTATGTGATGTGATCCTATGCAATTTTCAGATTTTAACCTACCAGCCCACCTGCTTACTGCAGTAAAAGAACAAGGGTACACAACACCCACTGCAATTCAAGAAAAAACAATACCCCTTATTCTGCAAGGAAAAGACATTATTGGCCATTCAGAAACAGGCTCAGGAAAAACCGCAGCATTTGGATTACCACTCCTTGCCAAACTCACAGGCAAAGCGCTGAATGCGCTCATCATCACACCAACACGAGAACTTTGTGTTCAAGTAACTGATGCACTCAAAGGCTTTGCAAAACACCAACGCACCCACATAGTTGCAGTATATGGCGGCGTAGGCATTGGCCCCCAAATCAGCGCAGTACGCACTGCAGATGTTGTGGTGGCAACACCAGGAAGACTTCTTGACCTCATGGATCGCGGACTCAAACTCAACAACGTACACTACCTCGTCCTCGATGAAGCAGACAGAATGCTTGACATGGGATTTATTGATGATGTAGAAAAAATATTTCGCCAAACACCAGCACACCGCCAAACACTCTTATTCAGCGCAACACTCTCACCACGACTGAGATCACTGGTTCACAAATACATGAAAACACCAGTTTCAGTTGAGGCAAAAACTCAGGTTGACACCAGCCTGCTCACAGAAACAGCCTATGAAGTAAGCTCGCAAGACAAATTCTCACTCCTCGCACATTTTTTGAAACAAGAAACAACAGGCATTGCACTTGTGTTTTGCGCAACACGAAGAACCTGCGACAAAGTCACCAAAAACCTACGTGCACAAACAATTAATGCAATCGCAATTCATGGAGGCATGCCACAAAACAAACGCATGCAAACAATCACAACACTCCACAAACGAGGACTAGGAGTCATGGTCGCAACCGACGTAGCATCACGAGGACTACACATCAACAACATCTCCCACGTGTACAACTATGACCTGCCACAAACACCTGATGATTATGTGCACCGCATTGGAAGAACAGCACGTGCAGGAGCAACAGGCGACGCAATTACCTTTGTCACACCTCCTGACGTACGAGAGTTTCGCAACATACTACGCACAGTTGGCAGAAGCGTTGCCTCAAAAAACCTGCCCGTATTTGAAAAAATAAGTATGGTTGCAGGACCCTCTCATGAACGCTCACAGCACGGTTCATTTCGTGGCAGAAATCAAGCAGGCCAACAAAACAGGCAAGGCAGCAGACCTTTTTGGAAACGACAACACCGCTAACATTACTTCATTTTCTTACGCAGCTTCGAGTATTTCTTCAGTCATAAGAAACGCATTTAACATAAAAGACAAGTTCTCCAGCAGTAAGAGCAAGTAGTTGTATTCCTCTTATGATATTAATCTCTTGAATTATTTCATCTTGAGAAGCCTGAAAAGAAAATGGAGTCGCATAGCGTAAGATTTAAAATACCCCTGCACCTTAATCAGATATGATTGTTGATGCAGCACTAGTTGAACGCGTGCAAGATTTGAAGCAAGAGTACGGCATTGGCAGTGCACCAGCTTTAGCATACCTAAAAGAATGCGACATTGTTGAGGCATATCTTTCTGAACTGAAGAAAGAAATTCACACAATTGATAAAAGTGATGATTTTTTAACATTTGATTTTGTTAATGAAGCATACGAATTTTTCAAAGAAGTTACATGGGGAGAACCAGAAAGCCCAAGTAACGCTCTTATTTTTTTGAAAGAATACTCCACCGCATTTAATTGTTTTAACATAAACGATCTGGTTGTTAGAAAGGCAATTGTATTCGAAAAAGTTTGCCGAAAAATCTTGAAAAAAGAAGTAGACGCCGAAGACCTACTTGGTAGTATTAGAAATGGTTCATATAAAAAGACTATGAGAGAAGTATATCTGCACGGTACAGATCTGATTGATCCAAATGACTTCAGTGAAGTTTATTTATCTCGATATGCAAGGGCGGTTCTTGAAAGAACATTGCATCGAACCTTAACACAAAGGCAAATCGCTCTTGACTATCTTCATTTTGAGACAGACAGAACTAACTTCTCTGCAGTTAAAAAAGTTTCTGATAGCGAAAAAGAGTTAAGGAGCATATTGGCGTACGCCTCGCTTGAATCTAGAGATGAATCTGATGAAAAATCAGCACGAAAAAAAGATGAACCTTCTTCTAAATCTAATGAAAGATTCCAAGCACGACTTTTTGGAATTCTTCCTTCATTTTCATTATACCATGAAATAGTTGATAGAAACACTTCTTCAGCAGATGTAATTTATCCTCTGATTCATGGCACTGCAAACATAAGACAACGAAATGAGTATCTTGCAGGAAGAACAAAGTATATTCTTAGTGCAATAGCTGAAAACAGAAACTGGTTGCTTAAGATGTTAGGTTAAGGAAATCATAGAATTTTAAGCAGGATTGTACAGCATAAATTCTTTGTTTAGTCAACGGTTGTTGTGCGCTGTTTACTTCATCTTCTTACGCAGCTTAGTTAATTCCTGATACTCTTCCTTACTTGCATTACCCGCCTTACACTTTTCTTCCAAAATCGCGAGACTATCACGATACCCACGACGCAATTTATCCATAGTTTTCTTATCAGTTGGCATAACAACCTCCAGCAAAATAAGGTGAAAAACAAGGAAGAGATTATAAATGTACAGGAAAAACTGAATGAAGAGAGAAAGAAAAAAACAACAGCATCCTTTATAACCTACACACACCTTAACAATTCATGGGAAAATTCTGGGGAATTGTATCACAAGTCATCAAGGCAGCAGATGTTGTGCTACTCTTGATTGATGCACGCATGATTGAAGAAACACGCCACAAAGATATAGAAATGCATGTGAAAGCTGAAAAAAAACCACTCATTTACACAGTCACCAAATGTGACCTGGTACACCCAGACCAATTGGAAAAACTCAAACATACACTACATCCCTGCGTCTTTGTTTCATCAACAAACTATCACGGTCTTAACCAGCTCAAACAAAAAATATTTGGAGAAGCATCCAGAGCAGGCCTTAAAAAAACCACTATCTTTGTAGGCGTACTCGGATACCCTAATGTTGGCAAATCAAGCCTGATCAATGCCATGACAGGCAAAGGATCAGCAAAAACAAGCAACCTCGCAGGCTATACTCGCGGGAAGAAGAAAATCGCGAGCATGCGAGGCAACATCACCTTTGTTGACACACCAGGCATTATTCCAATAAAAGAAAAAACTCAACCTGGCGCCAAACTCAAACACGCAATTATTGGCGCAATAGATTACAGAACAGAAAAAGACCCTGACGTAGTCATTATGGCAATCATGGACGCATATCCTGGACGCATAGAAAACCACTACCATGTCCCTCAACAAGAAGACAAAGAACAAACACTTGCAAGCATTGCCCTCAAACAAGGACTAATTCTCAAAGGCAAACTGCCTGATATTGAACGCACCTCAGTCATGATACTCAAGCAATGGCAAGCAGGAAAGATACGATAGAACAGAGCAGCACAAGTAATAAGCAAGTAATTTCTGCACAGTAGTTACAACAGAAAGCTTTAAATACCAGACTCTCTTTAAGCAAATCATGACAGACTATTACACGCCAATGCCTGGCCAAAAGTTACCTTATGAAAAGTATGAAATGCTCCGCTCTCTTTTTCCTACAGCTGAAGACCACAAGCGTTCACAAGCTTTTGAACAGTTTCTCGCAGGCACACATGATTATGCAGGATTAGGGAGCATATTCCCAGAACCTGATGAGGAATACCAAAAACTCAAACGACTTGAAGAATTGTTCATCAAACACCCTGCTGCTGCGTAAGATTGCAAAATTAATTTCCCATACAATACATGAAAGGCAAACTAAAATGTCAGAAGAAATTGTAGATAAGTATGTGAAAGCCCTTCAAAGAGAACGAACAGCTAGAACTGCATTGAGCACAGCAGTTACTACAATAGAGAGTGCGAAAGGTGGAAAATACGATTTAGGTGCAAAAACTGCTGAAGAAACAGCAAGAAAAATTTTGGATGATGGCGATAGTGGATTAAGCCCATCAGAAAGAGCAGACTGGGACGACAGAGTTAGAAACGCATACAAAACTCGAAGTTATCTTTCGGCTGCCAATGAAAGAATTTAGAAGTCAATTTCTTTTTTCATACTTCTTAAAGTTTTTAATTTGACCAACTTTTTAGCTCAAATCTCAAGTTGGAATTAACATCAGGATTAACCAAAGTTTTGACCCCCCCAGAAATTTCGACTTCATGAAGTTTTGAGTTGTCCGCAAAAATCGGACATTTGAAATTAGTATCTGCTGCTGGCAAAGGATGCCAGAACTGCGCCATGCTCGCAGTGTGTTTCTAAACTATCACGAAGTATTCAGTCAGATACCATTAATGCATCTTCTGCGTGCACCAAAAAGTAGCAATACTGGACAGAACCCTTTCTTGACGAAAACTTTAAAAGAGCAGGTGCTACTAAGGAGTGTATGCAATATGTTCTTTGGGCAGTAAGCTTTGTAAGCTTATGGCTTTCTATTTTGTGGTTAAGTGTTGCATTTTTTGGCCAAGACGCACCTATACGCATGTGCACACCAAAAGAAACAGTATCTATTGCCATACCTGTACTTAATGGGGCAAAAGGCAGTCGCCGAGGTATTGTAAGAACACTTGAATCAATCCAACAACTTGACTACCCTCAGGAATTATTGCAAATTATTGTTGTTGATGACAAAAGTTCTGACAATACTCTGCAAATTGTACGTCAGTTTATGAACTCCCACAAAAACATGAATATCACACTCCTACGTCACAAAGTAAACAAAGGCAAAGGTGCAGCGGTAAACTCTGCACTTGAGCAGGCATCAGGCACCTTTTTTGCAGTACTTGACTGTGACAGTCGTGTCGCATCAAATTGCATACGCATAAGCCTGAGTTTGTTTGATTCACCACGTATTGGCGCAGTTATTCCATCAATAAAAGTTGATGATCCAAAAAACATATACGAAAAACTACAACGCGTAGAATATATTTTGAGCGACTTAATACGGCAACTCTTTGGAAAAATGGGAACTCTTTTTTTCTCACACGGAGTGCTATGCATTTTTAGGACACGAGTTGTGCGTTCCTTGGGTGGTTTTGATGGAAGCAGAGAAAATCTTACTGAAGATCTAGAAATGGGACTACGCTTACGCGCACACCACTATGACATAAAAATGAGCCAGCACTCATTGGGCTACACCTTTGTGCCAGATACCTTTCGCAAACTCTGGGGTCAGCGAGTGCGCTGGTTTCGTGGCTTTTTGTATAATCACCTAAAATATAGACGTCTCATTGGTAACCCAGACTACGGTTTGCTTGGCTTGTTTCAGTTGCCCTTAAATGTTATTAGTGTGGTCTTGCTTTTAGTTACCATGGGTTTTGTATCATACGGAGTTATTGATTCCTGGACCACTTTTGTTGCACGAAGCCTGAGTGTAAATGGGTATTTTCTTAATCACGTGCTTGATTTTCCTAACCTGAAAGAAGTTCTCATTGGACAAAATGTACAAGTGCTTCTTCCCATACTTCTTGGCAGCGCACTAGGTTTGTGGATTTTAGTGCTGGCTCATCGTCGTATGAAAGAAAAACTACTGCGTCATGCAATACAGATCTGGCTGTATATTATTGTTGGACCATATCTAACATGCATGCACTGGATTGCATCACTTGCGCACGACCTGCTGAGGACCAAAAAAAAATGGTAAAACGCCAGCTTTTTTTCACTGCAACAATACTTGCAGTATGCATTGCATTTGCACTAGGCATTTTACTCGGCTGGAGCTTGAGCACCTCAAAACTCTCAGAAGCAACAAAGATTTTAAAAAACACTGAACTCAACACAGAAAGCTTTTTACTTGAGCAAGAGCTCGTAAAAACATTAGGACCGCAAGGCTGTGATCTTGCACGCCAGCGCGTGAATGAACTCGGCGACCAACTCTATCACTTAGGCAACTTACTAAGCACAAACAGCGCACGCCACGACTTAGGCGTTAATTATGATATATTAAAACGCCAGTATCACTTACTACAAATTCGCACATATACCCTGAACTTTCGTCTTACAGAAAACTGCAATTCATCAAGTCCAGTCATTCTTTTTTATTACACACAACACAGCAAAGAAAGCAGTGAACAAGGCAAAATTCTTGATGAACTCGTGAACAAACATGGTGCACAAGTGTATGCCCTTGAGTTTAATTACTCTCAAGACCTGCGCTTTTTAGAAGAATATTACAACATTTCTCGCGCACCTGCACTTGTACTAAATTATGAAATGATATTCCAAACTGTTGCAACCAAAGAAGCACTTGAGAATGCCATTGCTGCCCAAAAAAACGTATCAACAAGCCAAACACCTACACCAGTGCAACCTGAACTGACACATACTGACTGAACACTACCAATCTTTTATACTAAACGTTTTTTATTTTTCCTGCAGGGATCAAGTCCCCACCTCATAGCTGCGTTAGCTGCTACTGGGTTATATACTCACTGACAAAAGTTTTCATACAATACTTGTCCATACTCACTTCGGTTCGTAGGTCTCACGCTACGCTCAACCATACTCACTTCGGTTCGTAGGTCTGCAAGACTCTCGCAACCGTTCGTAATAGCGAATGAAAGCTGACTGTCTAAAAAATTATGTCATTCACTATAATTCTTCCGAGATTTTCACCAACGCCAATTACAAATGCAGGTATAAAAAACCTGCATTTTGAGCGTCTATTGCACTGTACGAGCGTTTGAGGTCGAATAACACTGGTTTATCAGCACACTGAGAAGCTAATGTCTTTAGGTTGAATTTCAGTATTTCTTTGTGGGGTGAAATTAATACTATTCCATCATACTTATGGCAGGGTTTGTTTAAATCAAGCGGTTGCACTCGAAATTCCTTCAAAATTGTTTCTTCTGTCAATTGAGGGTCATACCCATCTAATATTACGTTCCACTCTCTTAAGCGATCAATAACATCTTTTGCGCCTGAGTGTCGACAGTCATTTACATTCTCCTTAAAAGTTAGGCCCATGATTAATAATTTACTTGCACTTGCTGCTTTTCCTCTAGTGTTTAATCCTTGCAATATTATTTTCTCAATGTCCTCTGCAATAGTATCATTCACATATCTGCCTGCAAGTATGATTGACGGGTTGTAGCCCTTTTCTCGTGCACGATGCGTCAAATAGTATGGATCTTCTGGTAGGCAATGTCCTCCGACAAGACCGGGCGTAAAATTTAGAAAATTCCACTTTGTTGCCGCTGCTGCTAAAACATCTGCGACGTCAATGCCTTCCAGTCTGAAAATTCTTGCAAACTCATTCACTAATGCAATATTTAAATCGCGCTGAGTGTTCTCAATTACTTTTGCAGCTTCTGCCACTTTAATGCATGATGCCCTATGAATTCCTGCCGAAATTATTTTTGAGTAAACTTCTGCCACAAGACTAAGAGTTTTCTCATCCTGGCCTGAGACTACTTTGACAATTTTGTCGATGGTGTGTTCTTTGTCTCCTGGGTTTACTCGTTCAGGCGAATATCCTAAAAAGAAGTCTACTCCCATTTGCAGACTTGAATACTTTGATATTGCCGGACCAAAAATTTCTTGTGTAACACCAGGGAAAACTGTGCTTTCTAGCACGACAGTTGTGCCTTTCTGAAGGTTTTCTCCAATTGTTTTTGCAGCTGAGAGAATTGGGGACAAGTCAGGCACTTTTGCCTTACTTACTGGTGTCGGCACTGCTGCAATGATGAAATTTGCACCTTTAAGCAATTCTGCACGGTTAGTAAATTGAATATTTCCAGATTCAATGGCGTCGTGTAAAATTGCATCACCAACATCACCAGTGTAGTCAATGCCGTGAACTAACGAATTTATTTTTTGCTGATTTACATCAGCGCCTATAGTTTTAAAGAATTTGCTCATTCTAACGGCAAGTGGCAGTCCAACATATCCAAGTCCTACAACCCCAACAACTACATTATCCCAACTCATATTCATTTTCTTCACACTCTGCCGCTTAAAAATCTTGCGAAGGCTTTTTTTAGAATTATATGAAAAATTTGCAGCTCTGGTGAAAAAGTCCCTTGCTTCCTTTCCGTGAAGCCTCCAATGTGTTTTACACTTGAAGGATCCAAGAACCATAGTTATTGAGAACCTCCCACAGCATATTGCGTACTGAGAAGGGGGTTGCATTGAATCTTGGATTTTCCAAGCTCAATGCTTCGAGAACCAAAGTTCGAATTAGCCTCCATTTAGGGCGATATTCCGGAAGGTAAACTGACAACAAGGCGAGCAATGCGAGATTTTCACCAAAGCACAGGTAAAGCAAAAACTCTTTAAAGCGGTCTTTTTACTCAGTTCTTATGCCACTTGACCATTCTTTTGCTGAACTAATCATGCTTTCATTTTTCATAACTCTTAGTATTTTTATGGTAGGCATTCTGCTCAATTACGGACTTGATTTTGTGCGTGTTGATACTATTCTTAACCAAATGGTTTCACACGAAATTGGCAGGTTGAGTTTTGTTGTAGAACAAGAATTCACTCAAACAGTGAGTGCTGCGCCATGCAATTTACTTCGTGAGCGAGTTGTTGAACTAAAAAAGCAAATGCGCCAAGTAGGCGCTGACTTAAGCGGATACTCTTCTGCAAGCTGGCTGAACAAAAAAGACTTTGATTATTTGAAACGTAAATATATTCTCTTGCAGCTCAGGTTTTTTTCTTTGGTACAAGGCGTGAACACTGAATGCGGCAATCCTTACATTCCAATTGTGTTTTTTTACAGCGTTGATAATGAATTAAGCGTACGTGAAGGTTTTGTGCTTGAAGACTTAAGCAAAGCATATGAAGATAAAGTAATTGTGCTATCCATTGACAAAGACTACATTGACGAACCACTTGTCGGACTATTTGCCAAAGCGAATAATGTTTCTCGCGCACCCACCATCATTATAGGCAACGTAAAACACGAAGGTTTTGCATATCAAGGAGTACTTAATGCAACAATTTTGAGCATTTTACGAACGCCAGACCCCTATGCACCTATTGATTTTGGATATGTACTGCGAAGTGCTGGAACCAACATGACCTGGTTTAAAAATCAAACTGAAAAACTATTGATTCACGTTAATGATTCTTTTGCAAAAGGTGATCTGAAATTACTTGCAGGAAGAGTATTTGCGAACAGAACATTGATTTGCAATTCATTAGCCGATTATGATGCTGCCCTTGATGCGCTCACAAACATGCCTGAAAGTGCAATTGTTCTTGAAGAACGCGCATTATTATTAGAAACAATTGCCAGCGTGAGATGCGGTCGCAATAACGCAATTGCGCTTACACAAGCAGAATCAGCATGGCGTAAATTAGGAGTGCAATGGCGCGCAGATATTCTTCATGCACTTGCAAATAATCAAGAACCAACCATACATTTCGCACCACTTTCTATTGCTCCTACCAGCTCAACAGGTGCGCATAATGCATCACGTGTTGTGCTTGGCAGTTCACGTCTTACACTGCTTGACGGTGCGCGCGTCCTGCCTCAAACTGACAGAGTGAAACGAGACTGGCTCGGAGGACACTTAAATCAAAGCCCTTGGGGTAATAAAGTGCTACATGTTTTTTCTGAAGAACATACACTTTCTGAAGAGGAACTACGTGCAGATATTGGATGGCACGAAGGAGGTCGTTTGCTAAATGTGCTCAACAAAACACGTATCATTCCATTGACTGCCACAGGAACCATGGTAGCATACTCCTCAGGCAAGTGGTATGCTCCTGATGAAAAAGGAGTGTTCAGATTTGAAGTTCCTTTAGATAAAGTTTCATATCCTACTGCAAGATTTTTGCACAAGAATATTGGCTTACTAATAGATACGCATGGCGTGAACATGCTAGTTGAACAAGCAATTCGTTTGAATGCTTCTGTTGTCTGGAGCGACTGTGATCACCCAGGCAAAGTTGCAGCAGCACAATATCTTTCTGAACATGACATTACGGTCGTATGCTTTCCTGACAAGTATGCATTTCTTGGTCTCGGACATGACCTGAAATTACTACCAAGCCCACCACTTCATTTCGTAAATAACACAACAATTATTGGAGGCCAGGAATGTGTGCTTCAACGCAACCAAGTTGTGGTTGTTGAAAACGCCACCCCTCTACCATACGCATTGTGGTATTACCAAACGCCTACAAATTATTTTGAAGAATTACGCACTACATTTCCTCTTGATATTGTCTCAGTACAAATCACTGACTTTAATCAAACCAGTACCATAACAAGCACGGCAGAGTCTATTGGCGCCAACACCATTGCAGTACGCGTTTATTCTCAGGATGATTATGTACACGTACGCGACTGGCTTGCCAAAAATTCATCACGACACGCAGTCTTATTTCATTCAGCACCATACCCCTATGGTTATTTATTGTTTCAAGAATTTGCAAACCAAACTTGTTTCGGCGATGTGAATCCGAGGTTTGAGTAATGAAAAAAAACTGTCAAGAATTGATTGACAAATATTTTATGAAACAAGGAATTTGGTGGTTGCTGGGAATTAGCTTGCTGGTACGATTATTATTTGCATTTCGCTGGCATGAAATATGGTGGGATTCTGGAGTGTACCTGGGCATGGGCAAATGGCTCTGGTCATTAGGCAGTGCAGGATTATGGGAAGACATTCGTCCTGTGCTGTGGCCTGTAGTGCTTGGCTTTTTTTGGAAACTCAGCATATCACCTGTGCTTGCTGCACGAGCGATCATGTTGGTTCTTTCAATAGGATGCATGTGGCTGGTATTTAAGATATGTAAAAAAATGAGTGATGAACGAACTGCATTGCTCGCTACTGGTTTATTTGGTTTTTCACAAATCTTTTTCTTTTTAGGATTTCATGAGTACACTGAAATACCTTCATTATTTTTCGTACTACTAAGCGTGTTGCTTTTTTTGAATGAATCACTCTTCTGGGCAGGTCTTAGCCTTGGTCTTGCTACCCTAACACGATTTCCAAGCGGAATATTTGGCATTGCATTACTCTGCATGTTGTGCTGGCAGAACTCCTGGAAACACATCTGGCAACAATGCTGCAAGTTAGGTGCTGGTTTTGGTGTTGTGGTCGCACCATTTCTGGTCTGGAGCACGTGGATGTATAGCAACCCACTACACTCCTTTATAGAAGGACAACGAGTGATTGGCAAAGTATTAGGATGCACAGTACTTCACGCACGCCCATGGTATGCCTACTTTCAATTATTGTGGTTTGAACACTGGGTGTATGCATTTGCAGTTATTGGATTCACCTTATTTTTGGTAAAACCTTCACGCACACGCATGGTTGTTGTGCTGTGCACATTATTTCCGTTAGCGTATTACTCTTTGCTGCCTTGCAGGGATTATCGCTATTTACTCAGTTTTCTTCCTTTTGTAACATTACTTGCGTGTGAAGGAGTGCAGTGGTTCTTCAATAAGTCCTGGTGCTGCAAGAAAGCATGGCTGTGGCATGTTGTGTGTTTTGTACTTCTTGGTGTTGCGGTGTTTCATGCAATAACATTTTATCAAGGCGAATATGTAGCTAAGGATGATATTTCAGAAGCATATTTACAGTTTTTTGCGAATGTGGATGCTTCTGGCGAGGTGTGGATTGCGAATCCTGTGATGGCAGTGTATAGTGACCTATTGCTTCACAAAGTGTACTATCCAGTCTATGATGGCACGATTGCCAAGAGTTTTCATGAATATCTTGTTCAACACACGAATAATATTGAATATGTTGCTTTAGACAATTGTGGTGGAGGCATTATTTGCGCAGATGCAGATATGCATTGCGCTCAAGAATTAAATGATACACGCGCGTTTTTATCAGAACATTTTGTTCCTGTGCTAAATGCTTCACGAAGAAGGTGCTGGCATCTTATTTTTAGGAATAATGCATATCAGTAAAAAAATCATTCAAAAATGTGAGCTCTTTAAATTCTGCTCATCATAAGAGTTTTTCAGACATCTCATTATTTCATCTTTTGCGCCAGTATATCACCAATGGTAAGTCCTGCTGAACTCTTTTTTTGCGAACGTATGACTGGTTCTTCAGTACGCATTTCAACAAGCTGAATGTGAAGCGTATGCTGGATTTTTTTGGCAGTATCAAGACTTGGTTCTATACTGCCAGATTCCCAGTGAGAAACCATACTTTCTTTTTCGGTGATATGCTTTGCAAACTCTTGCTGTGTTAGTTTAAGTTTTTCCCGAGCCTCTCGTATACGCTGAGCATACTCTTGCACCACTGCCTCATACGTAACTGGTTCTTTTTTAAGAGGGAGTGCTTGTTGATTGCCCAAGTTATTTTTTGATCCACTTGTTTTTGAGTTTGGTTGAAAACGCTGCTGGAAAGGAAGTACTTTGCCATACGCACTACAGGCTCTACACACCGTAAGCCTGCTACCCTCTACTTCAGCAAACACCAACGGCGGTTTTATGCTACCACAAAGCTCACATGACGTCATGAATTTTTCCCATAGATAGAGTTATAAAAACCTTGCGGAGGAGTGCTCAAAAAATAGCATATCCCCTCGCTCCACAAACTCCAGTAACTCTTCTTTAGTAGTGGCATTCTTTTAAAAATGCAGCTTGAGAGGAAGAACTATGGCTGATGCTGCACTTAAAAACTATGTTCGCCAAGCACTTGTTCGAGGCATGAGCACACCTGATGTGCAAAGCTTCTTAGTGAACTCTGGCTGGCCTAAAGATGAGGTCAGTGCAATACTCAACGAACAAGCTCAAGAACTTCCGCATAACACTGTCCTCAAAGTTGAAGGCTTACGCAAAACATTTGGCAAAAAAATTGTGCTTGATAATGTATACCTTGAAGTTGAAAAAGGAGAAATATTTGGCATCATCGGACCCTCTGGCTCAGGCAAGACAACACTCCTTAACCTACTTGTAGGATTTTATCAGCCAGACAAAGGCGATGTAACCGTTGCACACAGCAAAAAGTTTTTTAGTGTTTTTAAAAACCGCCAAGAACTAAAATCACTTGTTGGCTTCAGCACACAAAAACCAAGCATTTATGGAAAACTAACCTGCAAAGAAAACTTAACACACTTTGCATCCCTGTATGGCGTAGGTTTACATGAAGCTGAATCAAGAGCACATGGCTTATTGCGTGTGGTCGGACTTGACGGCAATGCTGACGTACTTGCAGCTGACTTGTCTGGAGGCATGCAAAAACGACTTGATATTGCCTGCGCATTAATTCATGACCCTGCAGTCTTGATTCTTGATGAACCAACTGCTGACCTTGACCCTATTTTACGCACAAGCATGCTCCATTTAGTCCGCGAAATTAACAAACATGGCACAACCATCATCATGTCATCACACTTTTTAGGAGAAATTGAACATTTATGTGAACGCATTGCAATACTGCGAAATAACACCATTACTGAAGTGGGAAGTCCTGATGAATTAAAGCGCTTGTACTCCAGAGACTTTGTTGTACATCTCCAGACTGTTCGTAAAGACTATGCTTCAGTAATTGCAGGACTTCAACAGCAACGCATATGCTCATCAGTTGAGCGTCATGAACAGAGTTTGCGCGTACGCACACCCTTCCCAGAACATGTGCTTGATATCATAAGCGCAAGTGTCCACCAGTCTGGCGAAAAAATCCAGTTTCTTCATGTTGCACGCCCAAGCATTCAAGAAGTGTTTACTGCATTGGTGAAACAATGAACCTTGTTGTATTAATTAAAAAAAACATACTTGTCCTTTTACGCGCAAAAAGCAGTGCTGCAATTATTGTGCTCGGACCACTGCTGGTCATACTTCTCGCAGGGTTAGCATTTGACAACACAAATACCTATGCAGTAAAGGTTGGCACGTTTTCCTCTCAATACAACTCATTAAGTACTAGCTTTGTTGACAGATTATCCCAAAGCCAGTTTTCTGTAAAAAAATATGCGTCCCAAGACACTTGTGTGCAAGCAATTAAAAGTGGCGACATACACACCTGCGTGGTCTTTTCTCCAGACTTCACACTTGCAAAAAATTTGTCAAATGAAATTCAGTTTTTTGTTGATTACTCACGTTTGAATCTGGTGTGGACTGTACTTGATGTAATGAGTAAAAGTGTACGCAGCCGTTCTCAGGAATTAAGCACGAATCTTACTGCAGTTTTGTTGCGCGCACTAGAAGCAACTGCCACTGAACTGAAAGCACGTGGCCAGCACATGATCTCCTTAACAACACTCAATGAAGAATCACACCGTCTTGCCACACTCGTGCAAACTGATCTTGGAAGCCTTGATGTAGACAGTCGCCTTGACCAAGACACGCTAAACAACATGTCCCATTCAAAAGGATTAGTAAATTACTGGTTTGGCGCACTTTCTGTGCTGGCAGATAAAAGCTTAGACCAAGCAGATAAAGGCATTCGCGCAGCACAAGACTTACTGGGCAAAGACCTAAATACTTCTACACTCAAAAAAGAACGAACCAGTATCGACTTACTACGCCTTGACCTTGCCAATGCATCAGGTATGGCAAAAAATCAAGTCAATGATTTTAACCTTGTTTCAGATGCATTAACCTTACAAATTGAACAAACAAAATCTCAACTCGCACGTCTTACTGACTCAAAAACTGTGAATAAAGACCGCATCGATACCCTTGTACAAAATCTTGATCACGCACTCATTCAAGTAGTATTTGTGCAAAAAAGCATGAATCACGTGCAAGAAATTATTGATGCTATAGAAGTTATTGATCCTGCTTCAATTGTTGCACCTATCCAGACAAGTATTAAGCCAGTGGTTGCTGAACGTTCATACCTGAATTATGTATTTCCAGTACTCATCGTACTCGTGATCATGTTCACTGCATTACTCGTAAGCCAGATTCTTGTGCTCATGGACAAGAATTCTCCTGCGGGCTTTAGAAACTATTTAAGCCCTGCCCCGCCATTGATGTTTGCAGGCGCAATTTTCTTAACAAGCGTGTTGCTGGTTGTGTTTCAATCAATTATTATTTTAACTATCGCAGGACTTTTTTTTACTGCACAAGTGCTTGGTTCTCTTGGCGCAACAAGTATTGTGCTACTCACAGTTATCCTCTTGTTTTCTCTTGCAGGCATGCTCATTGGCGAATTATTCAACACTGAAGAAACTGCCACGCTTGCAGCAGTCATGATTGGAAGCGCATTATTATTCGTAAGCGATGTAATCATCCCCATAGAAAGCATGCCCTCATGGCTTCAAACAGTTTCTGGCCAAAATCCCTTTGTACTTGGCAGCACAGTACTACGAAAAACAATGCTTTTCCACGAAAGTCTTGGAGAGGTTTCTCTACAGTTATCTGCCTTGCTCGGGTATTGTGTACTTCTCGGACTTGCACTCACGATTGCAATACAGTTACGAAAAAGAAAGTGAAAGAAGAAAAGAGAAAAAAAACGTGCAGTTATTTTTCACAAATCTCAAATCGCACTGTTATACCAGTTCCTCCAATGGTAGGTACAATAAACGGTTTTGAGCTTTCACGTTCTCCAGAACACGCCACGCGAATACTCATTGCCTGAAGATTTTGTGGACCTTGAATAATAAGATTAAAGTGCCGATGAAGAATTTTCTCATATGAAGAGGTAATTCTTTTAGTTACCCCTTCTGCCTGCTGACACGCTGTTTTTCCACTAGGACACACCATACTATTGCTTTGACCACAATCCTTCAACAAATCTTTTATTCTTACATTACTACAGTCTGGTACAGTTGTATCAAGATACGTGCTCACAAACATGTTTGCCATGAGACTATCAGGAATTGAACGTTCTTGTGATTCCTGCCTGACAAAGTGAAGCGTAAAAAGAAGCGCAAGAACAACAAGAATGATAATAATTGCAAGACCCATAATTTCCATTTGACCCTTGCCCTGAGTTTTTGAGTGTTTGTTACGGCATTGCATACGTGTGCACCTCAAGCATACCAAAAGAGAAGGTATTTTTGTTGGGGTCCTCAACCAATATCGGAAGGAAGGTTGCATGAATATCTGTAGCATTAGAAAGCTGATTATTGTACAGCAATACTGAAAGATTTTCTGGATACAGCTGATGAAGAACAATTGTGGAAAAACCAAAGAGTTCAAAATAGCTCAAACGCGCTTGTTCTTGCAATGTTATATTCGCAAACTGCGCTGCTTTCGTGATATCAATACACTCCTGACGCTGCACACCCAATAAACTACAGTCAAGTTCTGGTGCATGACTTGCACGCAACGCAATTGCAAGCGCATTAGACTCAAGAGTTCTTTCAAGATCCTGCGCAAAACTGGCCTTTTGCGCGCCATACCAAATAGTTGTTCCAAACGCAATAAAAAAGAAAAAAACAACAAGAATTGCGACACTTTCAAACATTTGTATCTGCGATTTTTTACTCCCAAAACACAACATTCTGCCAACCAGTACAACATTCTTTGTACCCGCTTTCTGAACAATGCCTCTTGGTTTTTCTATACCAGTTATTTTACTTTTTTTAGTACACATCATTTTTTCCTGAACCAGATTATGTATTAACTGTATTATTATATTATTGGATTAGTATATTGTTGGACAGTTTGCTTTGGCAAGCTGCTGATTTTCCTGCGCAAGATCATGCTGGAGTGCTCGCAATGTAAGTACTGCTGGCGCTTCACCTTGAGTTCCTATTTCCTGCGAGAGGACTTTCATTGTTTTCTCAAATTCAGCAAGTGTTTCTTTAATTTTGGTAGTTGAACAACGTGACTGCAATGCATCAAGACGTTTATTCTGAACTTGCACAATCCATTGTGCACGAGCATATGCTTGCCTCAAATTGCAGGCATAACTACGCTGCGTGTCACTAAAAATTGCACCAACCAATTCAGCATCACTAGTCCAGGTACTTGCAATAGGAACCTGCGCTATCTGAACATTGTTTGATTCTTGCACTGTATTTCGTGCATAAAACTGCACACCTCCAGCTGCAGTGATCACTGTTATAATTACGCCAGAATTTTCCTGCGCGTTACGCAATGCGAATGCATCTGGCAGTGTGTTAAGGAAAATCAAATGAATTTTTTTGTTTTCTTGCTGCAGCACAATTGATGACAGCAGAGTTATGCTTATGTTTTTTACGCTCAATTCCTGCGGCAATTGCTGTGTTATTTTTGTGAGTAACGCAGTGCTTGCGCTGTCACCAGGATCATACACGAGTGCATATTGCTGTTGGTCATCAGTAAGATACACAAACACTCCTGCACGAAAAGGAATATTCCAATCATGGGTTGTGTATATGAGCTCTTTTCCAGCAAGAACTGACGGACTAAAAAGAGATGTTCCTTTAAGCTGAGTTACTTTTGTTCCTGTACTAAAACTGCACGCACACGTTTCTGTACAAGAGGTTTTCAGAGGAAGTGGAAGCTGTATGTGCTGTGTGGTTTGCTTTGCAATACTCGCACCAGAAAGAATTGTTTCCAATTGCTTACTCAACACAAGAGAAAAACGTTCTTCACTAACCGACTGATACTTTGTGACAACAGTAATGAAAAACGTAAGAATAATTGCTCCTGCAATCATGATAAAAATCCAGTGAAACTGCACTTCAAATGCCTTTCTTGACCAGAACCCACGCACGGTTTTGGAAGGAAGTTTTTTCATGACTCCACCCACGGAAGAAGTTGCGCATGCGTGCCCGTGCCCTGCATGCTAAGCACAAGTCTTCCATTACTGACTGGAATGCAAAAAAAACCCGGCTCGTCAAATAATGGCCCGTTGACTGCAATGTCTGGCAGTTTAATCGGTGTTTCAAGCAATGGTTGAAGGAACACTGTGAGTGTAGGATCTGACCGCCATGCATTAAAAAAAAGCGGGTGGTTTTTTTTAAACTCTTTACTATGCGCCTGCGTCATTAGAGGATCTACTGCACAAAATTCAATATACTCTGAAGGAACAGACAAAACCACTTTACGCACGCTTCCTGTGCTCGTGCGTATTGCAGCAATGTTTTGCTCAAGACTAGTTTTAAACTCTATAACATCAACACTTTTTTTTGTTTCTAATAACTTCGTGATTGCAGTATAGCCATACGTAAGTATGAGTACAAACACGAGTCCTGCAATAATAAATACAAATACCTGACCTATAATTTGTGCATGCACCTTTGCAGGCATGACATACTTTTGGGCAAGAACACACGTACGAGAACTTTCGGTAGCTTGTAACACTTTCTTGTGCAGTGCCGTACCATGCTTCATCTTCTTGCTCATTTTTTCCTACCAAGCCACGTACTGAGTTCTTTATGCAGTGTCTCTTTATGAAGCTCATACCACGTACTTGTTATTTTTAGTTTTGCAAACAATTGATTGCGTTCTTGCTCTGCAAGCGTTCCTTGCTTTAGTGCTTCAAACTCTTTGAGCAAACGCTGCTGTTCTGCTTGAGGAAGTTTTTGAAGTGCAATAAGCTTGAGCCGATCAAAAATAGTGAGTTTTGATTTTTCTGCTACACCTTGTCGCTCAGAACTTACTGTTTCTTGAGAAAAATCTTTCTCAAAAACATGCTGATTTACCTCCTGATCCTGCTGAGAAGATTCATGTATTTTTTTGCGTGCTGACAACTCTTTTGATTTACGGAAAAAGTATTGAGGCACTTGCCTCACAAAAGGATGCTGAACTGTTCGCAAACTTTTCCTGCCAAGATATGGAAGCCACTTGTTTCTGTAATATCCTGCAAGACAAAGCAAGACCATACTTAGCCCTCCGATAATCCAGAAAATCACTCTTCGAGAAGGATGATCACTTGCATCCACAGGATTTGTTCCTTTTGCAAGCTCAGCCATATCATTCCAGCCATCACCATCTGTATCTGCACGAGTTGGATCTGTATGCTGAAGATGCTCATCACCATTGCGAAGTCCATCATGATCAGGATCTGCATCTTGTGCGCCTTGCCCAGTGCAGGAAAGAGTGTTGAAATACTTCTGACGCCACGCATCTGGAATATTGTCTCCACAAGAATACGGACCGCAGTCATTACCATTGCAGGTTTGACATCTGCTGTTGGCGCACAGGAGTGCTTGAGCACAATCTGTTTGTGCAACACAGGTTTGTCCCTGACTGCATTTAGCTGTACAACTACCTCCGCAATCTATATCTGACTCTCCTGATGAAAGCACATTATCACTGCACAAGGGAGCAGTACCACACGTAGCATTCTGTTGCGCACAATACTGAGTGTTACAATCTGTGTGTTGAGTACAGACTTTTCCTATGCTACACGGCGCGCAGGCACCGCCGCAATCTATGTCTGATTCCTTACCATTCTTTATGTTATCAGTACAGGATGGTTGCGCACACGTATGAGTTGATTGACTACAATAAAGACTTACACAATCATTATGCGTTATGCAAGACTTGTTTTCCTGACATGTAGGACCACAGCTTTTTCCACAATCCAGATCAGTCTCATTTTCGTCTTTTTGTTTGTTGGCACACAAACCGGGCTTCTTGCTCGCATCAATAAGCACACCATCGCTTTTCATAGCTTCACTCACGCGCCCCACTGCATTAACTGCACGCACACTAAATCTGTACTCGGTCTGATCAGCAAGACTGGTATTGCCCAGCAAAACCCACGTACTTGAACCATTCAGCACATTAAATTCTGTGTCAGGAATCACAACCGCATTGCCAAACACTGTTTCTACACTGTACACATATTTCATGACACGGGTTTCATTGTCTGAAGCAAACATTCCCACCATAATTCTGTCTGTGAAAAAACTCACATCAGGAAATCCTGGCACAAGAAGCTCATGTGCACCATTTGTTTCATAATACGCAGTATCATTAACAAACTGCATGAGCGGAGCAGTTATGTCTGCAAGCACACTAATACTGAATGGAGTTGTTGTTTCCTGTGAATTTGGCGTGGTACAACTTGCATAGTACGTGTTATTGCCTGAAATTCCTTCTAGGGTTGTCACATGCGCATACTCAAACGTACAATTACTCATGCACTGAACAAGATTGTCTGGCGCATACCCCACATAACACACTGCTTTTTTGTTTGTTTGCACACCAAGAGTGATGTTTGTTGAGTTTGTTGTGACAGGTGTTGTGCTTATTGCGCTTAATTTTGCTGTTGCATTTGTTTGCACAAGAATTGTTTTTGTCTGACTCACTCTTCCTGCAGGCGATTCACAGGCTGCATTCACTGTTATTGTTCCATTAGTGCTAAATGCATCTGTGTGGGTTGTGCGCGGCTCCTCTTGAAATTCGGGAAAGGTGTTTTCCATCAACGCATAATTCGTTGTTGTCGTGCTATACTTGCAAAAACCTGGCTTATTCAAGTTAATGCTCAGTTGTGTGACAAAAGGAGGACCTTCAAATACTGGATTTGGAAATGCATGGAATTCCGCAACCTGCGGAGGATTCGGATCAAGCACAATAGTATACGTTCGAGTGCGTATGCCTTGTGCATTTTTACAATACACAGTCAGCAAACCAGTTGGTTGAGTGAGAGAAAGCGCTTGCTGGGTATGCATCAAGCTGTTGTTTGTTGCAAGAGATGAAAGCTGATCAAATTGCGTGACAGGCAACGGCGGTGCATTAAACCAAAGCTTGCACGTAGCAGGAATACTTGTCTCAATACCCACATCAAAGGTTTGTGTTGTCGTAACACCAAAAGAAGGACTGACCATACGAATTTCCGGAGCTTGATTCAAAACATAATACGTAACTGTAGCTATTGCAGTATTTCCTGCAAAATCTTTTGCAAGCACTTGAACTTTTTTCACCCCTTGTGTTGTGGCACGAAGCACAAACTGGTACTGATTATTCTGCGATATTACATCCTGCTCAGAAACCTGAATTGTACTGATTTTTTTTGCAAACCCATTCAAGTATGTTTCCTCAGTGTATGAAACAGTAGGAAGATCCATAGGCTCTGTACTCGTGAAGGGTATGACTGTTTGGGTTGTGTTAAGTTTAGTTTCTCCTGCTATTCCAAACTGAATACGCGGAGGTTGTGTATCAATAACCAATGTGAGCACGCGCGCCTGACTCATAATCACACCATTTTGTGCACGAGCTTGAATAACAAGTACGTATGACCCGTCTTGAAGCACACGTGTTGGTGTAAGCGTATAATTAAGATGATAGCCTGGAGTGATGCCCTGCACTGCAATAGTTTGGTTGGCTTGCGTAAGCCCTGTGCCAGGTATGAGCTCTGCAGGAACATTAAAACTCAGCTCAATACGAGGCAGATTCTGATTTGTATAAACTGTTTGATTGACTGCCCTACTTGGCAGAATACTTATTTTTATGAGCTGCGGTCCTTGACAGTTCGTGCACGCAAAAAAAGTGGTGTTTTTCACAATTTCCAGATTACGTGCAGAATCAATAGAATAATAAAAAAGAGTGTTAACTCCATCAAGCAGATGCGCCACAGGCATTTGACCATCAAGAAGGGTGAGATCCTGAAGAGAAAGTGACTGACTAGTTGTGTTAATAGAAAATTGCTGTGCATTTGCGCACGACTGCGTGGGTGTTTTGACGCACAAAAAGGTTGTGTACCCTTGATGCAGAGTTGGCAATTCCTGTTTTGTTGTCTTATCCAATACACGAATACTCAACCCACTTAGAGTTCCATTACTTTTCTGGGCAACAAGCGTGGTGATCGGCGGAAAGTAGTCTTGCTCACATGTTGCATTTACACAATCAATAATGTCAGACCTGCCATCAGCGTTTTTGGCACACCTACCTCCTGTTGCACTTGCATACCACTGACAAACACGTATGCTACAAGGATCTGCTGATGATTGACGTAGTGCATTTGTTGCATCAAGCTGTATGCCCGCACTTGGTGTAGCACATTGTTGTTGATTTTTAAATGACACACAACTTGCAGTATCACAACCTATTGCAGTATTCTCATCAGCAGTGTAAAAACACTGAAATGCATCATCTGGCCTGCCAAGCGCTTGAGCTTTTTCTGGAGTGCACGCATCAAACACAGGATTGTACGCGTCATGATTATCAAGACCAAATATCCCCCCAACATTTTCTGTTTGATCACACGCAATACAATTATTTTTTTGAGCATCAACACACACTCCTATGCCAAGCTGAGGTATGGTCTCTCGCCACTCACAACCTCCACTCTGACCTTCAGTATTTGCAGCAGCATTATTTGCTGTAACTCTTACAGTACTTGCGCCAACACCACAATTATCACGCTGACATGACTCTTTTGTGCGATAATCATAACAATTCATACGTGGATTACAGGCATAACACTGATTAGTGATAGACGAAGAACGATCAAAAAAGCAGTACGAAGTTGCGTTCTGATCCTTCTCACACAAGTCTGTGGTGGTGTAAATACCAAAAAGAGTTGTTTGCTGACGGCACACCTTGAGTTGTGCACACTGAGTTTCTGGATTATTCACACACGCACTACCTACAGTACAACCCCATTGCTGATGCAATTTATTGTCCTGACCACACATGAATGCAGTATTGAACCTACTGAAAAATGTTGTATTAATTGTTGCATCAAATGACTGAATAAATTGTTCACGAGACACTGCAGGAATACTTGCAATAGGACTTTGATACCCTTTTTGCACAAAGTATTTTTTGTACGCAATGTAGAAAAAAGGACTTATACAAAAACTCACATCCTGTGCCTGACCTTGACATTCAATATCTCCAAGATTTGTTGTTGCCACAACATACTGCGTTGTCATATTCAGTGAATCATAATGAAACCTGACCCTATACTTGATGTCTTGTCCCACAACCAGATCAGTATCCTGATCCAAATAACTTGTACTTTGGGTTTTCACCAGTGAAGTGAATGCAGTGCATGAAGATCCCAGGCATCGCTCAACATCTGCACTATCCGCACCACACCCTGACTGCCATGAAATCAGCACAACAGGCTGTCCTGCAAGTGGCCGAGCAACCACGTTTTGTGGCTCTTGAGTTGTACAATTCTGGGGCAACGCAGGCGGAAGACGCGCATCACACACTACACCACAGGTTTGACCAACACTGATATTTGGGAAAAAAAGATATTCAGCAGCACACTCAGGCTGAGGCTGAAATCCTCCAGTACGCGTTATTGGATCACAACAACAGCCAGTGATAGCTGCACTAACCTGCGGAAGAATACTACTTAAAAGAACAACAAAAAATATGATTCCTACCAGCAGGAAAAAAAGATTGTATTTTACTGAACAGGCATCATAGCCAGTACACCAGCGAAGGAAAAAAGTTTTTTTAGTTTTAATCATGTGCGCCTCAAAGGAATTTGAATTGATTGCCAATCAGTCATGTTTGCACTATCTTTTACGAACACTGTAAGAGGCAAATCTTTATTCGCACTCACTTCATCAGAAGTTATTATATGAGGAAGCAACGGAACAAATGCATACGTAACTTTTTCCTCATCAGGATCAAGTGCTTTGAGAGATAGGCTCGTGTTTTGTCCACAACCTGTTTGTTGCACAGGGGGTGCAATCCAAAGTGTTGCAGTCGTTGCATCATACGTAATACTTGTTCCTATGCAGCCCACTGATAAAGTCTTTGGCAATTCATACAATGCTGGCAGCCTATTTTTTCGTCCAAACAAAAATTCCAAGGCACGCCCGTTAATACGTGTACGCTCATCCCGCACCATAATCAAGTCATCAGCCCCCTGAGGCAATACTGTCACAACATAACCTCCGGACTGTATTCCCTGAATATTAAAGTCAATGCGTGTTGTGTCCTGTTCAATCAGATTTTTTATAACATGATACAGTTTGACAATGCGCACAGATTGTGCGAAACTTATGGTATCCTGCCAGTCAACAACCGTATTCTGTTCATCAGCACTTTTCACATGAACACTTGCGCTAATTATGCTATGCTCTTGAGCTAAACTCAACGTATCAAGCACAAACAACGGATCCTGCGCAAGAGTCACAAAAACACGAACTGAATCCAGAAGTGTTGGCATTCTTGTTATTGCTGCAAGATTTTTGCATTGCGCACGCATGCCAAATTCTATTGCCTGCTCAAAGTTGTGCTGTGCAGAAAATGAAAAATTATCATACAAGGGCAACAGCATGCTTCTTCCATAATACCCATACAACCATGGCTGACCAGTTGTTAAAAATGGAAAACCTCTCCACGGATACTCTGGAGGTGCTGCAGAATACACACTCCCCACAGCACCTTCTGGAGGCAAGATAAGGTATGGAATTGTTTTTCCCTCAAACCTGATAAATTGGTCGGGCAGTGGATCCTGACCTCCCTGATCAACATACAACCTTCCTCCCTGACCTGCCCAAAGCGCAATTGTGTCAAGAGCAACACGCTCAAGACATGATTCAAGATACGCATGCACTGCACTTGTTCTTGCACGATTGTCTTGCTGCGCAAATTGATTTGTGTTACTCACGCGAACTCCAGCCCACACAAGGGTTCCAACAACAATCAAAATCAGCATAGCAAGAATGATAAAAACTGTGAGTTGGGCGCGATTGTTCAGATTTTTCATGGGCGTAGTTTTCCTGCAATGTTAGAGTACTCCTTAATCAGCGGGCTCGGTGTTGCATCCAGAGGTTGCGCTTGCTGACTTCTGAGAATAATTGTTGTCTGTGTCAAAGGATCATATGTACAGACTGCCTGAGGATCATATTGTCGTATGCTGCCCAGAGGTTGTTCTGCACAAGCAGAGTGTGCAATTCCTTTTGCATACACCCCAAGCCAGTCTTGAAACACCCCAGTACCTGCAGGCCTGCGTTGCATTGGCTCAACAAAACTTAACAAAAATCCACGCTCATGCTGAGCAATGTACAAGGAATTCATCATCCTAGTTGTTGCATACAGTTTATCAAAAGGATGAAGAGTTGTGGTATGCGCTTGCGCACTTAGCACAATGGGTTGCAATGCATTTGTTAGAACTTCACCTGCACTTCCATCAAAAGGCCTGAAATTTTCTTTAGGTAAATACACAACTGCATTCAAACCCTTACTGTACCAGATTCCTTCACCACATGACACAAAATTTTGCCCTGAAAACTCAGAAACCACGCATTGTGCTCCAGTACTGCCAAGTGCATTCATAAATCCTTGAAGCGCAAGCCCTGGATCTTGATCTAAACTATTAAGTGTTGTACCTACCCCAATTCCTGAAGCAGTCATAAGCACACACAAATTATTTGAGCACGAATCAGCATTTGCACAAGGCACAGCAAAATATGCCTGCACAACAGGCACATCATCAAGCCATGGAATTATGCGCTGTGGCGTGTCACAATACAAGGTATAGTTTGTAGGACTTGTCTGTAATGCATGACTAAGCAATTGTGTTGCAAGCAAACGCGTGCGTGATGTCCAATTACCTTGCTTGCAAAAATTGTCCAAAAAGTATTGACTTGCATTCAAACATTGAGGACGATCCTGACTACGCATGCTTGCAAGCTGTTGAACATTACCATTCTTTGCAGGATTACCTAACGGATCTGCAAGACACTGTGTTGGTTCTGGACAAAAACCTTGACCATTACCATTAAAACTTATTTTTGGTTCCTGCACAACCCACTGACCATGAATACAACGCCTATTACCAGGATAGGTATTCAGTGTACTTGACTGACCTGCCTGATCTTGAACACAACCTGTCCCATTCCAGCAACTTGTCGCGCCACAACAGCCTCCCACACTAAATCCTTGAGGAATAACTTCAGGCACTTGCCATGCAATTGTTGTACGAGAATTTCGCAACTCACTATCAAACAACCACCCTTCAGATGTGCAAAATGCATGAGGCTGCTCTGCTCCAGGACGCGCATTTGCAAGCACTGCACACGCCTGCCCTAATTCCTGCACAACAACCTGACCTGTATGTGTGTCACGCGTGCCAAGAAGGCTACGATTTTCTTCATTACAATTGTAAAACATTCCCTGATAATTAATAATTGTCTTACGAAGAGATGCTTGAGCTGTTGGCGTGTTATTTTTACGTAGCACGTATTGGCCAAGTGCAACATATTGTGACTCCCAACATGCACCAGTAATTGGTGTGGTATTTCCAATACTTGTTGAACGCACAGGATTTTGCCAGCTTGGAATACCTGTGGGCAAAATATTTGGTTCATTGTATGTTTCATTGACCTCCTCAGCACAACACTTGCTTCCAGTCCACACATACCCTGCACGAGTGCATGTTTCTTGATCTGCATTATCCAAATCTGCAGTCCAGTGACTCGCAGCAGTACAATAAAATGACTGAGAAGGATACCCCTGAACTTGCGTGATATTCTCACCAGAAGTAAACCGTGCTGAATCACTAAATGCAGGAGCATTACCCCTACATTCTGCAATACCCAGTGTACTTGCAGAACCTGATGTAGACACATCACGACAAGCATACTCATGACTTTTGTTGCTTTGAGATGCACTTGCAATGCGCAAGAGGGTTGTGCCTGACGCATTGGCACCACACGAATAATATCTATCACTCACTAAAATTGCTGTTGGACTACCACACACACTTGTGAATGTTTTCCCCTGCTTGTCCAACGTAAGCCATTGCCAAGTTGTATTACTAACCTGGGTGCACAAGGTTGCATTTGTAAAATTCATGCATTCATGCTGAGCACCACAACATCCTGAACTAACACCGGATACAATGCTTGGCTGATAGTCTGGAATAATTCCATCAAGGCACTCAGAACTACAAGAAATTCCTGCATGCTTAAGTTCTATAACACCAGCTCCACCGCTTGGTGCAAAATTTTGATTAACTCCATCAAATCCACCACTTCCTGCTCGCGCAAGAAGTTGCCCTGCATCTATGGCAAATGTTTTTGCAATAAGTGTTA
>JAHFOI010000026.1 GCA_023266895.1 Candidatus Woesearchaeota archaeon | reverse complement strand
CACAAATGCTTAGCTTTATCTTTCAGTGTTATTTGGTACTTCATGGGGAAATAGACCTTCCCCACCCCTCATGTTGCTCACGCAACAGAGGGGCATTTACTTAAGACTTTCTACAGAGCCGGAGGTTAAGTTCTTTTCTTTTTAATGCTGCTGAAGTGGGTTTTTTTCGTGCAGAATTACTTTTCATAAATATCATCATGATGCTCTAACTTTTCAAAGTAAATGAACTGAGTTTCTTTCACTACTTTGAACGTGAGTACAAAACTTTTGTGCACGTGGACTCTTTTGTGGTCAGAAAGATCATGTCTGAGGTTTTTGTATCTTTCTATTGAAACAAGATCATTGCTGATGATTTCTTTTATTTTCTTGCGTAATGCTTCACAAAAAATCTTGTCCCGTTTTGAGAGAATTTTGAGCTTTTTCTTAATGACTTACGGGCTCATCACCAGTTCATTGTTAGGAGCGATTGTTCTCAAGGAGGGTTTTCCACCATCCTTAAATACCTCTTTTATTTATTGCACCATATGAAGATTATGATTCCTGGTGGTGCTGGCTTCTTTGGCAGGAATTTTGTGCGAGTATGGAATGAAGAAGGCAGATCGCTCAAAGAGCTTGTGGTGCTTGACAAGGATTCTGTTGGTTTAGAATCTGTTAAATCATTTGGTGTCAAGACTGTGTGTGCAGATCTGGCGGTTTCTGGAATGTGGGAACAAGAATTTACTACTGCAGATATTGTGTTGTGCTTGAATGCTCAGATTTCTGGAAAGCTAAGGGAAACTTTTGAGAAGAATAATGTTGTTGCAGTTAAGAATGTGCTTTCTGCTGCAAAAAAAGCAGGTATTAAAAAAATATTGCACTTCAGTAGTGCTGCAGTTCTTTCTGTGCGAAAGGATGATTATGCGCTTACAAAAGAAATTGGTCAGAAGCTTGTTGAGAAAAGTGGTTTGCAATATACAATTCTTCAGCCATCAATCATGTTTGGTTTAACTGACACAAAGAATATTGGTTGGCTTATTTCTTTTGCGCGAAAGTGTCCTGTATTTCCTATTCCGGGCCATGGCCGTTATCCCAGACAGCCGATTTTTGTTGATGATGTGTGTCGTTTGGTGATAAAAATGCTTGACAATCTACCAAAGAATAAGGCGTATAGCATTAATGGTAAGGAGATTGTGTTCTTCAAAGATATTATTAAGGCAGTGTTGCGCGCAATGGGTGGGTTCAGGTTTGCAGTGCACATTCCGGTGTGGGTGTTTAAGTTTTGTATGATGGT
This sequence comes from Candidatus Woesearchaeota archaeon, assembly GCA_023266895.1. Classification (GTDB taxonomy): domain Archaea; phylum Nanobdellota; class Nanobdellia; order Woesearchaeales; family ARS49; genus JAHFOI01. The sequence goes on along the minus strand of JAHFOI010000026.1, from coordinate 14,721 downwards.
TGGAAATAAAGTAATGAAAAACGCGCCGTTTACTCCTGATCAGCTTGATTCATTAACTTCTGGTGATGTGTTTCCTGATTATCCATGGTGGGATGAGTTTAGCATTCAAGTAACTTCTTTTGAAGAAGGTGTGAAGAAGATGTTAGCTGAAGATGCAATACTGAAGAAAAACTAATGTGTTATGAAAGCAGTATTTTCTTTATCATGCCCCATGCTGTTTTTAGGCCTCCTATCACGCTTTGTCCTTTGGCATAGCTTTCTTTGGTGTAAATGACTTTGATGGGTACTTCTATGAATTTGAGCTTGTTGCGTTTGATTTCATGAATCATTTCTGAGCAAAACTCATAGCGATCCATTCGTATGCTGATTTTTTCTAGTGCTGCCAACGAGAACGCTTTGAACCCTGATTGGCTGTCTGACACCCAAAGACCGAATAGCAAAAATGTGCCTATGTTGAGCCCGAAGTTTCCAAACTTTCGAATCCAAGGCATTCCTGTGGAGTCAATCATGCGAGAGCCTATCACGACTTCTGCATTGCCTTTGAGCACTGGTTGCACAACTTTGCCAAGATCATCAATTGCGTGCTGTCCATCAGCATCAAGTGTTACCACAACTTCTGCGTGCTGTTCTTTTGTATATTCTAAACCTGTTTTTGTTGCTGCGCCTGCTCCTCGATTAATCAGGTGGCTAAGAACATGTACAGTGTGTTTGCTCGCGACTTCTGCAGTGTTGTCTTGCGAGCCATCATTTACTACAACAATGTTCGCATAACCTGCAGAGCGTAGCTTTCCAAGCACTGCACTTATGCGTTGTGCTTCATTGTATGCTGGAATAACTATCCACACTCCTTCAGTATTCATGATTCATCAAAGAGAAAACAGGGTTTTAAAGGTTGTGAAAGATCAGACACTGGTGAAAATCTCAGCTTGTGCTTTGTTATGGTTACTTTGTTCTGAGGTTTAGTTTTCTCCTGTAAGATGTCTTTCCTGGGTTCAATCATGCTCAATAAAATGAGTGTATCTAAATATGTATGTCATTTACTACATCATCACTGCTTGCAGTTCTGAGTGCACGTCGTGAGCGACGCGTAATCAACATCACTGCCTAAACATACTCACTGTGGTTCGAAGGTTGCAAACTGTTGCAACCAGTTCTGAGATTCCAAATTGAGCTTTGAGTCGCAGCACAGCTGCGAGGTTTGGTTTGATTGAAATGAAAACCTACGAAACCAAAGTTGAGTTTGAACCCAATTTGGAATCAATGATTGCAACCATTATGTGCCAACACTCTCGTTCTTTCCTTCCTAATTACTCACCAGCACTTCCACATCTTTGCCAAACAAGCGTTTGAGGTCTTCAAAGATTTGGTTTTTGAGGAATACTTTTGCAGGTATTTTTGCAGTGGCAATTGCGTGTTCAAAGTCTTCAAGACTTGCTTCAGTCATGCTTGCGTGATCAATGCCGCCAGAACTCATGAGTGTTGCACGCTCAATCAGGCGTTGCTCCGCATCAATGTCGCGAATCACGAATGCATGCTTGTCAAGCAGAATTACTTCAGCAATTTTATCACCATACTTTGCCCTGACTTTGGCGCGCTCAAGTTCCTTACCCCGACGACGCTGCACGTAATCAACAAGTGTTCTCAAAAGCTCAGCACCTTGTTTACGCACCTGATCAATTTCTGTTTTGCTTATCTTGCCTTTTTCATAGTCTTCTTTGGCGCGCATGAGTGCATGCAGTTCTCGCAAATGACTTGCGGCAAGCTTTCCTGTGCTAATGAGCTCATCTTCAAACACATGCAGGATTTCTTCAGTCGTGACTTTTTCCCTACCTTCTATTTTGAGAATATCTCGTGCAACAGTTACCACACCATCATACACCGTCAGTATTGCGTCTTCTTCCTTGATTTTCTCAATCTGACCAAACAATCGCTTAAGGCGTTTCAGGTATTTGTCTGCATCATCAATTAATGCATCAATTTCCTTGCCAGTCACATCTTTTTTCGTGCCATGCTCAAGGTCTTTGCGCACCTGAATAATGTTTTGCAAAATATCAACCTCTGCATCAGTCATAAGCTTGAGTTTTTTCACAAACACCTCACGCATCACTGCAGGCGTTTCCTTAGGCGTTGGTGGAGGCACACCATACATCATGAGCGCTGCCTGACTTGGGGTGAGTGTTGCCCAAAAAAAGTCTTCAATACCTATTTCTTTGAGACGCACACGCACTCGGTCAAGCACCTGTTCACCAGAACTCATGTACATATCAATAGCTTCTGCGCTTGGGCGTATCTTGCCCATTTTTAATAACTGCTTCCAAGGCATGAAGATTCCACGGTCATAAAAGGGAATGCCATCACGCAAGAACGTGAAAATAACAGGGTTTGCTTCACGAACGCTTTCCCAAAAGTCTGTCAAGATATAGACTTGAATATTTATCTTGTTATGCACACCAGTTTCATCGCCAGCTTGCAATCCCATGCCCATGATGATTGCTCGCAGCTTGTCCTTGAGCTCACCTCGAGTCATTTTTTTCACGTCAGTATCATCTATGACGACAAAAACATCAATGTCTGATTGCGGAGTTGCTTTGCCTTGCACAAGACTTCCTGCAAGCACGTACGCAACAATGTATTTCTCAAACTTACGCAACACCATTTGTTTGTGAATTTCAGAAATACGTATTGCTGCAAGCATGCCTTTGTCATAAAATGGAGCGCTCAACGCAATGAGCTGAAGCAAGTCATACTTACCATCATAACAGCTTTGCCATAATTCGCTTAACAGCAGTGTTTGCGTGGCAAAACTGGGATCTGTTTCTTTTGCGAGCGTATCAATAATGCTTACAAGCTTGTCGCGCAGCTCAAACTTGGGCATTTTTGAAGGTTCAGTATCATCCACAAGCACAAGAAGATGTATTTTGTTTGGGTCGGGTGGAGGCAGTGGTTTGCCATTTGCATCAACTTCTGGACCAAACTGTGGATCATTAGGACGCGGCGGAGGAAGTAGTGCAATACCCATAATGTATTTGTCAAATTTTTCCAGGGCTGCTTTTTGAAACTTGTCAACTTTTTCCTTAATGCTTTTTAGCTTTTCTTCAAGTTCTGGAGGAATGCGTGGCTGGTTTTGCACTGGCGCAAGTTCTTGCTTATCATACTTTTTATCTTCTTTTTTAACATACGTTGCCAACGCGTCTGGTTTTGATTCAGATTTTGACTCAGGTTTTTGCTCTGGCTTTTTTTCTTGTTTCACTTCTGATTTAGATTCTTTTTGATCATCTTTTTTTCGTGCCATAGTCTTCCTCCAGTATAAGGATTTTATTGTTATATTTTATTGTTATTATTGCTAATGAGTTTCATACTAAAATTGTTTCTTGTTGCTCGTGCATGCGTACAGTTCTTAAGACAATGCTCATGAATGCTTGTGCTGCAGTTTTTCCTTTTTGCACAAGCTGAGATGCCCATGCAAATCCAATATCATGAACTCCGTTTTGTGCAGGGTGTTCACGAAAGCTTCCTGCAATATTACCTATGTTGTGCTCTCGAATAGTGTTTACCCATGCCATGCTAAACGCAAATGCTTTTGCCTCTTCTTCAGCAGAATGAACCAGTGAAGGGCTGAGCACGTGACCGATCTCGTGGCCAATGGTGAGCATGACATTATCCAAAGGCGCTTGCTTGACATAAATTTCTGAAACACCAACACCATGCTTGTTCAGGCTAAATCCTTGAATTCCCGGACTCCACGTGCCACCAATTGTTGCATGAAATGTTCTCAAACTCAGCTCATCAAGAATGTGAATGCGCAGGTTTTTGGGCAATGCCTCATCAGTGAGTAATTGAAAGGTTTGCTCAACAAGGGGCAAAATCATGCTTGTTTCCTGCACTACAGGAAGTGCGGGAGCAGTTTGTTCAAGAAAGCTTTCTGGAGATTCATGAAAAAACATGTCAGGCTGTTCAGGTGCATGTGCTGGGCTTTCTTTGTGTTCATTATTGCTCACATACGGCTGTGCAGCGCTGTAGCCAGACCCATTGGTTTGATAATTAGCTTGAGAAGAGTAACTACTTCCTCCATACCTTGTCACTGGCTGATACCCTGTTGTGTAATTCATTTTTTATTTTTCCCGCAACTTATTTCAGGTTTTCTTCAAGTTTTTTCTTTTGCTGGGCTTTTTTTGCTTCAGCTTCTAAATCAATGCCAAAGTCTTTCAATGCCTTCAAATGAACTTGCATGAGTTGTTCTACAATGCCAAGCATGCGCATGAGTTCCTGACGTTCTTTTGCAAGAGTTGTCAGGCTGCCTTTATGAAAACCAACTTGTTCGTCCTTTGATATATCTGCCATTATGAGCCTCCATTAGTCATCGCGAAATCACAAGCTTTGCATGTGTTCGTGAATTCCAGCACATGACCAAAATGTCACAGTAGCCCAGTATGCACACCCCCTTTTTAAACACTTTGCAACTCAAGTAAAATAATGTGAGACAAAAAAGTCATGATGTGTTTTTTGTTGAAATTCTGTCCAGGCTCTGTCCTAAATCTCGGTTTTGACCTCGCCAGACTCACTTTGGTTCGTGGGTTGCAAGATACTCGCAACCAGCTCTGCCGTGCTCGCAGTCTATAATACTTCCCGTTTTGCCCTACAGCCTCGGTGTCATCACTTCGTTCTGAACACCTACTCATTAACGTTCGCAGGTGTCATCGGGCAGGCACAGCTTACACCAGAACCTGCGCGCACCGAAAAGGAGGCAGAGCTGGACATTTAGGACAGAGCCTTCTGTCCAAAAAAATTTATAAATACCTGCCAAAAGAACATCCCATGTCAAGGTATGTTCATGTGGAGATAAACAGGTGGCAGCTTACTTCAGAAGAAGCTCATCATGTATATGCGCGATGGTTTGTTTCTTTAACTCCACAAGCTCTAATAGCACACCTGCAAGAAAAAACCCAGTCCTGTCATGCACGAGGTCATGGAAAAATTCACTGGGATGGGTACGAACGAAAGCGAGTGAATGGAAAACTCTCTGCAGAATACATTGGTAAGGGAAGTTGCGTGAACTGCTCCTATGCAATTCAACGGCCTTTACGTCCTGAGGAACAAGAAGCACTTCATGGCATGACAAAACACTTTGTGCCATGGCATGATGTCCATCAATCAAAACACGGCATGAAGAGAGAAAAACCAACACTTGACAGAGTTGTTGTAAATTCAGCTGTGTAGGTATTTGATGAATTTTCAGAAAATCACTTATTCCTCTTTTATCCAGTCTGTTCTAGCTTGCTGAGAATATTCATGATTTGAGTTCTTGTCTGAGGCTGAATGTTTTGGTCATCAGACACATCAACAAGTAACTCTACTGCTTTGCTCACATTCATGGCATTAGATTGTTGCAATAGTTGAATCACTTGTTCTGCAACAGCTCGCACGTTTTTAGGCACCGTGTTGTCTTCAACCAGTTCTTTTAAACCATGAAGCGCGAACATAAGTTCCATACCACACCTGTCCAGTATTTTTTTCTTTTGAATATCACTCAATTTTGAATACTGTACTTATTTGTTCATGCTTGCGAGCACATCTTTACGCAAGCTTTCAGCTTTTTCTCGCAACTGCTCTTCTTGTTTTTCCATGCTTTTCACGCGCAACTCAACAAGCTCTTTTTTCTGTTGCAAGTCTTGCACAAGCAGTTTAGTATCTGTTTTTATCATGAGATTTGCCACAATCTTATATGCATCAGTTGTTGTGTTTAATTCTTTCAAGGCAGATTCAAGCTCAAACAACTGGCTCTGAAACTGCTGTTTTTGGCCAAGCATTGCCTGTAAGTTCTGCTCAATGAGTTGTAATCGTCCGATTTTCTCTTGTGCATCAGAAGCCATTTACACTGCCTTAACTTTAGTTGATGCTGTTCGTGGTTTGTACAATATTTTTGAGCCACAGTACGGGCAACGTACGCGCTTACCCATAAGTTCCTGACTCACGCCATGATTACAAAGAAAGCACGTGTATTTTGCCATTTATGCCTCAGTTTCAGGAGCAGGTTTTGCTGAACTTGTTTCAGGAGCTACATGAACTGTTTGAACAAGAGAATATGCTGGGCCAGTAAATTTTTTACCGCACTGATCGCACACATAAATACCATAGCTTATGCGATGAGCTTTGTCTTTTTTACAATAGGGACAGTTTTGCGCTTTTTTCTGGTCAACCTCAACAGCTGCCAAACGCATTTTTGTGGTGCGACCATAACGCACACCAAATCGTTTCACAGGACCTAGTCCAACTTTCTTTGTAGCCATACTTGCACTGACAAGGGCTGTCTTTTTAAATCTTACTGATAGCATTATAAAGACAGCACGCTTTGACACAACTATGAGTCTGACAGCACATGAGCGGTTTCACTTGAAAAAATTCGTCAAAGAACTAGAGCTCTACAAAGCACGCCATACAGAGTTTGTTTCAGTCTATGTTCCTGAAGGATATGAACTGGTCAAAATCATTCAGCACTTACAGCAAGAACAAGGCACGGCAACAAACATCAAATCCGCAGCAACACGAAATAATGTTATTGATGCATTAGAACGCATGATTCAGCACTTACGCCTTTTTAAAGGAACACCACCTCATGGGCTGGCAGTTTTTTCAGGAAACGTTGCAGCACGAGAAGGACAAAGTGATGTGCGCGTTTGGAGCATTGAGCCACCCATACCAGTGCGCACGCGCATGTACCGCTGCGATAAAGACTTTCAGCTTGAAATCTTGCGCGACATGCTCAATGTTAAAGAAGTGTATGGCCTGATTGTGATGGACGCACGTGATGCCACTATTGCAATCCTCAAGGGAAAAACAATAATTCCTCTCGTCAAAACACACAGTGAAGTGCCTGGCAAAATGAAAGCAGGAGGCCAGTCATCCATGCGATTTCAACAAAACCGCGAGCTTGCAGTTAAAGCACACTACAAAAAAGTCGGTGATTACCTGAAAGACCAATTTCTTATGATGGAAGGACTCAAAGGACTTCTTGTGGGAGGGCCAGGACCAACAAAATATGAACTCGTGGAAGGCGGAAACTACATCACTAATGAAGTTAAAAAGAAAATTCTTACCATTAAAGACATCACGTACACTGATGAATTTGGACTCCAAGAACTTGTTGATCGCTGTCAAGACGTGCTTGCCCAAGAAGAAATTGCTGAAGAAAAAAAAATAGTCAATCGCATGCTTGAATTACTTGGTAAAAACCAGCACATGGTCGCGTATGGAAAAACTGAAGTTATGAAAGCACTTGAGCAAGGTGTTGTTGATGTGCTTTTATTATCTGATGTGCTGGACGATGCAACTATTGATGAATTTGAAGCAGTGGCCAAAAAATATGGCACCACAGTACACCTGATTTCTACAGAAACACGAGAAGGAGTGCAATTGCGTGACCTTGGTAAAGTTGGCGCAATACTAAGATATGCAATTGTAACGTAAGAATAACTGATTTTTGACACTGGTGCTGAGTTTCACAATCTTTTTATGGTTGGTTGCTGGACTACGCCATATGAGCTTAGTCATGCGCGCATTTACTCAATTATACCCTGAGGCACCACTTACCTTTATTCCTTCACTTGAGTATTCTGGTCAATTCAAAGGCTATCGTGCAAATATTCGGCGCAGAGGAAGCTCAATTGTTGTACGTCTCAGCAAGCAGTGGGAAAACATATCTGAAGATATTCAAATTGGCATCATTCAGGAATTGTTTGTGAAGCTGTTCAAAAAAAAAGCACACACCCTCAACATGGACTTATACCACAATTTTATGCGCGCCGTGCATGAAGCAGTGCCAAAAACACAGTCACACCCTGTATTACAAGAATCATTTCAGCGCGTGAATCGCTTTTACTTTGATGGAATGATTGAACAACCCAATCTCATCGTGAAAGAAGGCTTGCGCACGCTTGGCACGTATGAATATGGTACAGACACACTTGCCATAACTGCAGCACTTCTTGAAAAAACACGGCTACTTGATTATGTGATGTTTCACGAAATATTACACAAGGCATTAAAGTACAAAAGCAACGCCGGCAGGCAACATAGCCACACAACAGAGTTTAGAAAGCGAGAACAAGCATACCCTCATGCAGAACTGCTTGAGAAAGAACTGCATGCGTTTGTGCGCAGCAAGCAATTATCCTGGTTTTAGCACCTGACGCACATAACGTATATAAACAGATTTACCTTTGTGTGCATCATGGGACGAGGTCGTAAACCTGGATCAGTTATTCGCCAGAACATTGTACAATTATTGTTTGTACTCAAACGCGCATACGGCTACGAAATTCACAAAAAATACATCAACGCATTTCCTCCATGCTCGCGCGAAGTTATTTATTATCACTTGCGCAAAGGCGTCAAGCTCGGCGAGTTTATCATGCTTGAACAAGCCACTGAGCAAGGCGACTATAGTTGGGGCAAGACTGTGGAAAAAACATATTACTCATTAGGCCCCAATGCACTTCCTCAAATCAATACTGCATCACTCTATGAAACTAACGTGCAAGAATGATCCGCCTCATTGTTGTTGGCAAGGTAAAAGAACAATACACTGCACAATGGCTTGCAGAATATGAAAAAAGACTTGGCGCATTCTTTCGTCTTGAAATCACTGAATTACGTGAAGCAACACTTGAACAAGAATCAGAAGCAATATTGCACTTGCTAAAAGAGGAATATGTTATTGTGCTTGGATCACAAGGCAAACAAATGACCTCTGCATTGTTTGCGCAAACACTCAAACCACTGCTTCTTGGCAATGTGATTTTTGTCATAGGCTCTGATAAAGGAGTGCACCAAGCTGTTGTAAAACGCGCAAATCTTGTGCTGAGCTTTGGACTCATGACTTTTACGCACCAAATTGCACGAATACTCCTCATGGAACAAGTATATCGTGCCTGCATGATTCTTCACGGTAGAGCATATCACAAATAAACCTGCATTTTGGAATAACACACGCAGTCTTAAAAATGGCCTGCGGTTTTTGGTTATTGTGCACTCATGATTGCTGGAAGAGACGCTATTACGGGAAAAGATGTTCTTGAAAAAGCATTAACACTAACTGATCTTAAAACAGTTGTTGATGACGCTCTTGCAGAACAGGTAGCACAAGAATGGGATGGAATGCTAGACCATTTAGATCTTTTTCGGGACAAAGTCACACGCCTCACAAAATATCCTGCCCTAAGTTCGGCAGACTTATTTTACTCTCTTGGCGCGCTTGTGACTTGCGAAAAAAGAATGCATGAGCAAGTCATTGCAGGCAAAGAACCTTTTGGTCTAATTACAGTATCTTATGCACTACTCACAGGATTTCACTTACATTTATTATGGGAAAATTTTTATTCTTTACGAGATTGTTTTAAACAGGAATTAGGAGGAGATGATCCAAATCGTGCAACCACAAAACTACGTGGCCAACGAGGTTTGTTTGCAAAAGCAGCAATGAATTACATTCAAGACAACAACACCCCACTTGCAGAGCGCTTGCTTGAAAAAGCGTCCAAGACAGTTCAAACATTATTTTTAGCAGAAAAATATGCTTCTTCAGGTCAGCGCAAAGCACATCCCTTAAGTTACCTCACTCGTGCAAGAATCTGTGCACACACTAGAAACACTGACTTAGTCAGGCTAGAAACCGCAGCTGCTGACATTGAATGGTTTGGAGAAAAATTAGTCAAAGAAGAAGAATCACTCAAAAGCAAAAAAACTAATGTAGCACTCATAGGTTTTGATTATGCAAGCGCAGCATGCACTCTTGCAAAACTCAGTGCTGCTGCAAAAAGACCAGAGTGGTATCAAAAAGCAGGAGCACTACGACGCATGGCAAGAAAAGATAAACCAGACATCATGAATCATCCCTTGTTCAAGAATCAGTATCCTGTATGGCAAGACTAAAAAAGAATCATGCTATTACTTATTTTTTGAGGCAGGACTCTGAATCTTTTTCAAAAACCCCATAATTGCATACGCTTCTCTTTTCGTAAGACATGACTTGGCAAGCAGGTGTTTCCACACTGTGCGCTGGGTGTTTTTCTTGAGCTCAGGAAGTTGTAAGAATTCAAGTGCCTGCTCAAGAATGACAAGCACTCGCTCACGTTCTGTCTTTGTTGCATACATAATATGACTTGTTGTCGTTTGTTCTGCATTGAGTTGAAAAAGCTCATACAAAACTATGCCGACTGCATGACTAAGGTTTAGTGTTGTGTATTCTGGACTTGCAGGAATGCTCACCACCATGTCACACTGACCAAGCTCATCATTATGTAATCCTTCACCTTCTCTGCCAAACACAAGCCCAACATGCGTATTTTTAGGTAACACACTTAGCACTCTTGAGAGCTGATTTGGATTAATCGGTGCTCTTGCCACATGATAATCAGTGCCAACTTTTGCTGTAGTTGCCACAAGAGTGTGTGCCTTAACATCATCAAGCGAATGAACAATTGTTGCGTGCTTCAAAATATTTCTGGCATGCTTTGCGTATTGAATTGCATCATTACTCAGAATGTCACACACTGGCTGCACAACAATAAGTTTTTGCACACCAAAATTTGCCATCACTCGCGCAACTGCACCAACATTACTTGCATGTTCTGGCTGCACAAGAATAACTGAAAGCATACGGTCTCTTATTTGTTTTTGTTTAAAAACCTGTGGTTGCTATTGAAGGAGGAAAATACTTATCGCACCCATGGCACAACAAGAGTGAACACGAGTATTGCAAGCAAACAATAGCTGACAAACTTCCAGATCTGCAAACCATGATTTGGGAAAATTTTTTTCATGGTTTCACGAAACATTTGGCCGCCATCAATAGGGCCAAGAGGAAGCAGATTGAACATGCCAATGCCAAGACTAAGCAAGAACAACCATGCCAGTAAATCAAACACCCACCGCACTGCGTTCAGCACGCCTGTGCTCCAACGTTGCACAAGCTCAGGAATATAAACTGATTGTTCTTTCCAATGCTCAACCCCAAGAAATGCCTGTTGTACAGCATCAGGTCTACCTGCAAGAATAACTGCATACTCGCCGCCAGTTGTTGTGAGTGCAACATGATCTCCAGGCTTTTTTGTTTTCAGCACAGCTGCCAGTTCTTGCACTGATGGTGTTGCCTGGCTGTCTATGCTAAGAACGGTTTCACCAGCATGCACTCCCGCAAGCGCAAGAGGGCCTTGAGGCGTGACACCATCAATAATTGGCACAGGAGGTGCAAGCATCCTGTTTTCTGCAGGCGTGACAACCAACCACAAAACTAAAAGCAAGGCAAACGCCAGTAAAATATTTGCAAAGGGACCTGCAGCAAACACACCTAGTTGTTGCTTGAGGGGTTTTTTGATCAGGACTTTCTCATCAGGTTCAACAAATGCTGCAGGAACAATAGGTGCTAAAATACCAAGAAACGCAAATCCTGAACTTTTCACAGGCACATTGTATCGTCTTGCAACAACTCCATGACTAAATTCATGAACTACTGCTATGACGAAAATACTAATGAGCCAGTACAAAAATGGAACAAAAAAAACACCTTTTGCCTGAATAGGCAACACAAGCTGCACTCCAGCAGCAGCCGAGGGAGTGGTAATAAGTTGAACTGCATTTCTTATTATTTCTACAACAATAAAACCCATGCCAAGAAAACCTACACCTATGCCAGTCATTGCAAGAACATGAATACTGCGAGGATACTTTTTCGCCCATGAATTCATGGTTGAAAGACCAAGCTTTGTTTTATACATCACAAAATAAAAAACAGGAAACAAGCCTTGCACAGAAATACGCTTACGCGCATTAATTAGAAGCGCACTTAACACCACAACAAAAACAAGAGCACTAACTGACTGCCAGTCTAAAATCACGATACACCTCTTTTTTTAACTATCCTGCTCTTCTTACGTTTTCTACAGCATCACTTTTTACGCTTTGGCTTAAACTTATGCCTGCCACACTTTCTGCACGTTGCTTTTCCTTCCGCAATCTTTCTGCTTGGCACGTGCATAACTCGCTTGCACTTTCTGCATACAAACTTATTTCTAAACAATCGCACATCTGCTTCAGGAAATTTAACCATTATTCTTCACTTCCACTTCTGAGTTGTTTCATAACTTTTTGACCAAGAATATCCCAATACAACACTTGCGCACCTTCAGTCACTACTGCTTTTAAGTCTGCAGGAATTGGCAGGTCAAATGTTTCATAGGTTTCTGCATCCATAACATTCGCAACATCTCCTGCAATACTCAATACTTGCGCAGTGTGTTTTTCAATAATAGGTACTTCAACATTTTCTGATGCAGGCATGACCAGATCGCGTTTTTTCTCATCAAGAATGCCTATCGCAACAATACGCGCCTTCATCGCACCATGCTTTCCTGGCTTTGAAAGAGTGACATCAGCAACTTTACACGCAACACCATCAACCACAACAAAACTGCCTGACTTTAGCTGACCTGCGCCCATGATTTTCGTTGTCATAGTGAAGAAGGCATGGGTGTGGGTTTATATAGTTTGCGGGGAAGCGTACGAAGAGTTTCTGACACTCTTGAGAATCTGCCAGGCACAGAGCTCACTCATTAAGAAGATTTATTGCACGCACAGCTTGACCAAAAGATACTGGGCTGTGTTTTTCGTGCCAGGATTGTTGAATAGACTTCAATTCTGCTTCAACTTCGGTAATGCTTGCATATCGTTTTTCACGATCCTTTTGCAAAGTTTTGCGTACAAGATTTTCTAAGTCTTTAGGTAAAGAACAATTGAATTTTCTCAGTTCGCGCGAGGTACCTGTTTTGATAGCATGAAGAACTGCAGTTTCTGTGCTATTTGGATTTTGAACAAAAGGATGATTTCCTGTGATAATTTCATACAAAACCATTCCTAACGTGAACTGGTCACTTCTGTGATCAAAAGACTCAACCCTTGATTGTTCTGGAGAACAATAAAAAGGATTGCAATATGCTGCGTCTGGGTTTTGCGTTTGAGTTTCAGGAAGACATCCCCCCAGATCAATAGTATGCGTAACACCTTGCGTGTCTGTTATCAAGTTTTTAGGACCGAGATCACCATGAACCATACGAGTTTTTGTATCACCTGCGCCATACACTTCCTGATGAAGAATGCCAAGAGACTTGCAAACATCAAGACTAATAGACAGTGCAAGATCTACCGCAACAGCATCAATGCTACATTCTGAAAATTGCGCAATAAATCTTCTATATCTAATACTCTCACGCACTGTGATTCCTGTAATAAATGGAGCAAGCGCCACAGTTCTACTTTGTACACCATAGTGTTTTGCGAGAACCAGAGGCAGAGTTTCTGCATGCACTTCTTGTATTGCAATAGAAGCAGTTTTCTCAATTACTGCCATTTCACGAGCGAGAGCTGATTTATGAAAGACTTTTACCGCAACTAATCCTCCAGAAGCAGATATTCCTTGATACATTGTGGAAGTTCCTGAACCATAGACGCGTCGCTGAAGCATAACTGGCTCAGGAGTATTGATACGTATATTAGTAATGTTCATGTCTTTGAAGAAATTAATTCTTCACTCACCAGAATTCAATAGAAGAACGTGCTTTATATAGTTTTGTTTGTCAAAGAAGAACTACAAAAAGAGTTTTGCCATCACTTTTTCAACAAAAACCACAACAGCACCGCAATAAGCAAAATTGTGCCAGCAACTCCTACAACAATAAACCAACCGGTTTCTTTCGGCAGGACATTAATTAGTATGCTTGCGTTTGTTTGATTCATGAGAGATCAAGCTCCATATCTTCCAATTCCTTTTTAAGCTTGGCGAGCTCTTCTTTTGTTGCAGTAACTTTATTCAGTGGCTGAACAGTAGTAGGTAGCGGGATGTTTTTTTCTTGAGTGTTTGAAAAAACAGAAGGTTGCATGGCCTGCTCAGCAATTGTGCCTTGACTTATGTCAGGAACACTCTCCAAGATAAGACGTGCACGCGCTACTGCTTCATCCATGCTTGCAACAAGGTGTCTTGCTTTGAGATTGCGCGCAAGCTCACAAATTTGTTCTTCAGTAACCATGTGTTTGCAGAACAAGTGTTTTTTATTAAGATTGCGGTTGTTCACGTTTTATTGGCTCACTACGCGTAATCGCAGTAAGTTTTGCAATAACACTCAACAGCGCAGCATCATCCTTGCCTTGCAAAACTGTGTGATATATTTTATTATTTGCCTGAATAATCATGCCACCGCACAACACCTCGCCATACTCAGTGGTGCGATTTGTAAGCAAGTTGTTTTTCCACGCGTCTTGATACACTGCCAACACTTTTTCTTGATTTGCCTTGTAGGTTTCACGACTAAGTCCAAACCCTTTCTTCACAACCACGAGTTCGCCTGCATGATTGAGGGTGAACGTGTTTACACCAACATTACCTCCGCATGCTGTAGATTCAAACGTGAGCGTGAAATCCGCAGGCAAAGTGGTGGGCATGCACGCAACAAGAACAAGAAGTATGGTGAGCAGGATTGAATGTTTCATGAGCACGTGTGCTGGTGGGAAGTATATAATTGTTTTCATCAAAACGGCTCTGTAGAAAGTCTTAAATAAATGCCCCTCTGTTGCGTGAGCAACATGAGGGGTGGGGAAGGTCTATTTCCCCATGAAGTACCAAATAACACTGAAAGATAAAGCTAAGCATTTGTGGAAAGCTGCGGGGCTTCCGAA